>CAMGTS010000122.1 GCA_946062035.1 uncultured Bacteroidales bacterium | reverse complement strand
GGGAACGGCTGGGAATCAGACGGATAGGCGGAGGAAGGGGAGAGAGGGACGGGAGAGGGAGGAGGGGACGGACAAAGGGAAAGGCCTGACTGTCAGAGGGGAGGAGAGGCGGAGGACGGGAAGGGAGAGGAAGTGAGTGTCGGGGACGACGAAGGGGAGCGGCTGACTGTCAGGGGGATGGAAGAGGCGGAGGACGGGCGTGGAACAGGGCGGAGGAAAGGGAGCGGAGGAAAGAAGGGACTGTACGTCAAAAGAATAGAGACGGGAGGCTACGGAGAATGGCGGCGGGAAGAGAGGAAAAAGGCGGAAAGAAGCCTCTGGAAGTCAGGTGGATAGGCAGGACAGACCGGAGACGGACAAGACGCAGGAGACGGGAAAGGACAGGGAGGGTGTGAGCGGTTCTGTGACAAAGTCTGAAAAACTCACACCCGAAAATGTCTCGAAATAATTACATAATCCATATTGTGAATAGAACTTTAAGGAATATAACTGATGTTAAAGGACTATTATATTACTTTTGCCTGTGTTATGACAAGCAAAAATTATAACCAATTCCATTCGTCGGCATATCATGTCCGACAGGTTAATGCGCCGATTGTCCGACGATAGTGGCGTATGCGGTGCGCTGTCATATACTCTATAATAAGAGTACTATTCATTTTATTTATAATCAACAAATCAAACACTTATTATATCCCGTACACTAATAATGCAGGGAAAATCAGGGGAAACCGGGAATACTGACCGGGATAAACCAGTGAAAAAAGTGTACAGACTTATAATTTATTATCGATGAAATTTGATATTGTAGTTGCCAACGAAACACATCAGAAGTATGCAGAGGAGATTGTCGAACTGATGTACGTTTCAGCAAAGGAGAGAGGAACAGGAATCGCAAAACGAAGCCCTGAGTATGTGAAAGAAAAAATGGCTGACCACAAGGCGGTCATTGCGATTGCAGAGGACGGTTCATTTGCAGGTTTCTCATATATAGAGACTTGGAGCCACACAAAATTCGTTGCAAACTCCGGGTTGATAGTAGCACATCGCTACAGAAAAACCGGACTTGCGAGAAATATCAAGAAAAGGATCTTTGAGCTCTCCAGAGAAATGTATCCTTACGCCAAAATTTTCAGCATAACGACAGGCCTTGCTGTGATGAAAATAAACACCGAACTTGGATATCACCCAGTTCCATTTTCGGAACTTACTGATGATAAGGAATTCTGGGCAGGATGTCAAGGTTGTCGCAATTTCGATATTCTCGAACGTAACGACTATAAAATGTGTCTTTGCACCGCCCTGCTATATGACCCGGAGAAAAGGCCGGAACTAAAACCCCAAGGCAAAGATCAATCTGAACACAAGGGCTTTAGAAGTAAAATGGCAGAGGGAGTACTATCCCCTATCAAGAATTTGGGAAAAGCTATAAGACATCTGAAAATACTTTAGGCAGACAGCTTGCAGTATTTCAGGAAGACAGCCTGATGACACATCGTTTGGGGGTTAACTCATACTATATTAATAATCAAAGCATAAGATAATATCAACGATTATTGGAAATAACAAAACATATACACAATGAAAAAAATCGTACTTGCCTTTAGCGGCGGACTTGACACACCGTTTTGTGTCCCTCACTTGAAAGCACACGGCTTTGAAGTTCACACAGTTACAGTGCACACAGGCGGATTTGACGAACAAGAAGTTGAAAGGATAGAGAAGAGGGCGCTTGAACTTGGAGCCAAATCACACACTACAGTGGATGCTGTAGAAGAGTACTACAAAAAAGGTATTAAGTATCTGATCTTCGGCAATGTGCTGAAAAACGCCACATATCCTTTGAGCGTAAGTTCTGAGAGAATTTTCCAGGCACTTGAAGTACTGAAGATAGTCAAGAAGATGAAGGCAGGGTATGTCGCTCACGGAAGTACCGGGGCCGGTAACGACCAAGTAAGGTTCGACCTCGTATTTGATGTTCTCGCACCTGAAGTGAAAATTTTGGCTCCAGTGAGAGACAACAACTTCCAAAGGAAATTCGAAATAGACTATCTCGTTGAAAAAGGTTTCAAGTTCTCATGGGAAAAAAGCAAATACTCTATTAATCAAGGTATTTGGGGCACAAGCGTCGGAGGTGTAGAAACTCTTGACTCGGAGAAGTACCTTCCTGAAGAGGCTTATCCTCATCAGGTTATCAAAAAAGGCGAGGAGATTATCACCATTGATTTCAAAAAAGGAGAGCTTACCGGAGTTAACGGTAAGAAAATGAGTTCCGTTGAGGCGATCAAAGAAATAGCCAAACTTGCGACTCCTTATGGCATAGGACGTGACATTCATGTCGGAGATACCATTATCGGGATCAAGGGACGTGTAGGTTTTGAAGCCGCAGCACCTTTAATTATAGTAAAGGCACACCACTTATTGGAAAAGCATGTTCTTGTCAAGGGACAGCTCAACTGGAAGGATCAGATCTCGGCCTACTATGGCCAACTGATGCATGAAGCTCAATATCTTGATCCTACCGCAAGAGATATGGAGGCGTTCCTTGAAAGCACCCAGAAGAATGTTACCGGAACTGTAAGCGTGATGCTCAGACCTTATTGCTTCAGCGTATTAGGTTGCAAGAGCAAGTTCGATCTTATGAAATCAGAGTTCGGAGCTTATGGCGAGAGCAACAATTCATACACGGCAGAGGATATTATCGGCTTCACCAAAGTCCTTGCCAATCCTTTAAGAATTTATTATAACGTCAGCGAGAAAAAATAGTATGATAAAGGCAGCCATTGTAGGAGGCACAGGATACACAGCCGGGGAGACCTTGAGGATACTGCTAAACCATCCTGAGGTTCAGATCGCTTCGGTATTCAGCACGTCATGTGCCGGCGACAGCGTAAGCTCAGTACACACCGATCTGTTGGGAGAGACAACTCTTAAATTCTCCGACACTCTTGGCGATCCTGATGTGATTTTCCTTTGTCTCGGACACGGCGTATCACGTGAATTCATTGACACTCACGAGATTTCACCTGATTGCAAAATCATAGACCTTGGCAACGACTTCAGATTGGAGCCGGAATACAAAGGACGCAAATTCGTTTACGGACTTGCGGACACCTTCAGGGATGAAGTAAAGAACGGGCACGATGTCGCTAACCCAGGTTGCTTTGCGACAGCAATACAAAGCGCAATAGCCCCTCTCGCAAAAAAAGAGCTGATAAAAGATGATATTCATGTAACCGCTATAACAGGCGCTACCGGCGCAGGGAAAAAGGCGACTTCAACTACACAGTTCAGCTGGAGGGATAACAACATATCCATTTACAAACTTTTCAGGCACCAGCATCTTGGAGAAATCAAAAGGACTTTGAAAAGACTGACCGGCGGCGAGGCACCTGAAGTCCACTTTGTTCCAATGAGAGGGGATTTTCCAAGGGGGATCTTTGCAAGTGTTTATACAAAATGGTATGGTTCAAGCGCTTGCATTTCTGATGAAGCAAAAACAGCGGAAGCTTGTTCTCTGTTCAAAGAGTACTACAAGGAGTCGCCTTTCACTTTTGTCGCAGAACAGGAAATTTCTCTCAAAGATGTAGTTAACACTAACAAGTGCCTTCTCAAAGTACAGGTAGCCGATGGGATGATTCACATATCATCTATGATTGACAACTTGGTCAAAGGCGCAGCAGGTCAAGCAGTTGAGAATATGAATCTATTGTTCGGGCTTGATGAGACGACTGGACTCAAATTCAAACCTTCGGCATTTTAGGGACATAACACTGATTATAACATGAGACATATACTTACAGTCAAGGACGCAGGTTCCATTGAGAAACTTTTGAAAGAGGCAGAATACGTCAAGGCACATCCATTTGAAGATCAAGCACTTGGAAAGAACAAGACGATGCTCTTGGTATTTTTCAATTCAAGCCTCAGAACACGACTGAGTACACAAAAGGCCGCTCTGAACTTAGGGATGAACGTGATTGTGCTCGATATCAACCAAGGAGCGTGGAAATTGGAGACAGAACGAGGTGTCGTGATGGACGGAGACAAAAGCGAACATATTTTAGAGGCAATACCTGTCATGGGATCGTACTGCGACATTATAGGAGTCCGTTCATTCGCCAAGTTCGAAAACAAGGAGTACGATTACTCGGAAACCTTGCTAAGACAGTTCATGGAGTTGAGCGGAAAACCGGTTGTAAGCCTGGAATCAGCCACAAGACACCCCTTGCAGGCACTTGCAGATCTGATCACTATTGAAGAACACAAGAAAAAGAAAAGGCCGAAGGTTGTACTGAGTTGGGCGCCTCATCCGAAAGCGCTCCCGCAAGCTGTCCCTAACTCATTCGCAGAGTGGAGTATAGCCGCAGGTTATGATGTTGTCATAACACAACCTGAAGGATATGAACTTGACCCTCAAGTCACTAAAGGCGCTACGATTGAGTATGACCAGAACAAGGCTTTTCAGGACGCTGATTTCATATACGCTAAAAACTGGTCACCTTTTGAAAGCAAGAACTACGGAAAAGTTATATGCACGGATAAGAATTGGACAGTTGATGAAAGAAAAATGGCGCTCACCGACAATGCGTTTTTCATGCACTGGCTCCCGGTCAGA
>CAMGTS010000121.1 GCA_946062035.1 uncultured Bacteroidales bacterium | reverse complement strand
AACTCCGAGGCGGGTGAAGACAATAAAAAACTAAAACATACATTATGGTAGAGAAAACAAAGAGCGCGAAGAGTTGTGCAAAGAAGAGTTGCGCGAAAACCGCCGCCAAAAAAGAGAAAACGGTAAAGACTCTCTCCAAGAAATATATGGAGATGGAGTCAAAATATGGTGCGAAGAACTATCACCCGCTGCCTGTCGTACTTGAAAAAGGAAAGGGCATTTTCGTATGGGATGTCGAGGGAAAGAAGTATTATGATTTTCTCTCTTCATATTCGGCTGTCAACCAAGGACACTGCCACCCGAGAATCGTAAAGGCGCTAAAAGACCAGGCAAGCAAGCTTTGTCTGACATCAAGGGCGTTCTATAATGACTCTCTCTGCAAATTTGAGAAATACATCCACGGATATTTCGGATATGACAGATTCCTTCCTATGAATACAGGAGCCGAAGGTGTAGAGACCGCCATTAAGCTTGCGAGACGTTGGGGCGCTGTCAAGAAAGGTATTCCTAACGACAAGATTAAGGTTATATGCTGCGACGGCAATTTCCATGGCCGCACGGTAACGACCATCACCCTCAGCGACGATCCAAGTTCCTACGACAACTACGGTCCTCTGACCCCGGGTTTCATCCATATCCCTTACGATGACACCGCAGCATTGGAAAAAGCCTTGAAGAAGTACGGAAAAGAGGTCTGCGGCTTCCTTGTTGAGCCAATCCAGGGAGAGGCCGGAATCAAAGTGCCTCACGATGGATACCTCAAGGAGTGCTACGACTTGTGCCATAAATACAATGCCCTTCTGATCGCCGATGAGGTTCAGACCGGCATCGCAAGAACAGGCCGTTTGCTCTGCAGCCAGTGGGACAACATCCGTCCGGACATCGTAATCCTCGGAAAAGCGTTGGGAGGCGGCGTGCTCCCTGTTTCAGGATGCTTGGCTGACGACGACATCATCCTCAATATCAAACCGGGCGAACACGGATCTACTTTCGGAGGATTCCCTCTCGCTGCGGCGGTAGCGGTAGAAGCCTTGCAGGTTGTCAAGGATGAGAAACTCACTCAGAACGCCGAAAAAATGGGTAAGATTTTCAGGGAGGAGATGGGCAAGTTCAAATCACCTTTCATCGTAGGAGTAAGAGGCAGAGGTCTGCTGAATGCCGTTATCACACAACCTCATAATGGCAAAGAAGCATGGGACATCTGCGTTGAGATGATGAACAACGGTCTGCTCGCAAAGCCGACCCACAAGCATATCATCCGCTTCGCACCTCCATTGGTAATCAACGAGGCCGAGCTAAGAAAGGCTATCGATATTATCAAGAAGTCGTTCAAGGCGTTGGAATAGCGTATCGCTGACCGGTTAATATAATTAAGGGTGAGTATTTTTCTCACCCTCAATTATTTTCAGCCCGATATGATGTCGAAAGCCCGTCGCTGATTTATCGGCGGAGCTAAAATATCAGATTCATATCAGCTTCTATCATAGGATCCGCGATTTCCGCAGGGATGAAGGACCACTGGCCAAGAAGCTTGCGGTCGCCCGTATTCTCTTTGTCCAAATTACCGACCTTCAATACAAAGTTGTATATCATATCCCTGATTTCAGGATAGCGTGCGACGACTCGACCTTCAGCCTCGACATCCTTTATGCCGGCTCCGAGAGGTATCAGTTGTCCGCCGCCATTAGCACGATACGAGGTCATAGCGACATTATACTCTTTATCCATTTCAAATGCGCTTCCGTCCGCAAGAGAAATAATGTTCACCCTCTCACCCGCTTGTTTGGTAACATCTACGGTATAAACAAGCCCTGCGGCAGAGTCGAAATTATACGGACGCCCCACAAAAGACCATCTCGGCGAATTTGTTCTTGGATCAGGCGTTGACTTAATGCGCAAGACGTGTTCGCCCGGCGTCTGTATCCAGTTGTTATACGAGAATTCAAGATACTTCTTTATCTCACAACCCTTCATTCGCACGACAAACAACTGGTTTTCAAATGGATATATTGTAAACATATCATTAAAGACAAGCTCTCCGGCTTTTACCCGGCCATTGAATGTCAGAGGTGCTGCAAATGAGATTTGAGCCTCTGGTACAGAGAGTTGAACGGTATGCACAAGATTTGTATAATCAGACATACCTTTATATGCGTCTCTTGTAAACATATCCATCGCAAGGCTTCCTACCTTCCTGTTTGTGAACTCTCGCACTTTATTGTAGTCCGCCTCGAAATGCGCCGCCATCGCCGTATCTATATTGCGCTTGTTCATCCTCACGACCTTGACATCCACGCTCTTTGACTTAACCTTGCCTTTGCGCATATCTGCTGTAATAACCGCATGAGATACATTGGAGGCCTTAGCGCCACCATTCATCAATGCGCTTTTCCCGTATTTCACCGTATAAGGAGCGTGATCGTGCGCCGCTATCACCAAGTCAACGCCACGGAGCGAATGAAGCAAGTCAAGCCCCTGGCTCTCAATCACACTGCCATCCCCTTTGCCCGTACCAGAATGAACAACCACTATGACAACATCGGGGTTGTGCCTGTCGACAACCGAATCCACCCACTTCTGTACGCACGGGATAAGAGAGACGAAATGCATTCCGCTCCACAGCGACTCAGAAAGCCACGCCTTTATATTGGCATTGTCAAATCCCAATACAGCCACATTCAGCCCCGCTTTTTTGAACATCGCATAAGGCTGAAAATATGGTTCGCCGCTATCGTTGCGTACAGCGTTGGCCGCAAGCAACGGAATCCCTGCCTCGGCAAGTTCAGCGTCTACTCTGTCGTAGACCCGATGACCAGTCTCAATATCATGATTACCCGCAACTATCGCATCATATCCCATATATGACACGAGCCTCGAAAAAAGATGAACAGATGTCGTATCTACATAATTATAGTAATATGCGGCGTTATCGCCTTGCAGACAGTCACCCGCATCAAGAAGCAGCACATTTTCTTCTCCCGCCTCAGCACGGAGATTATCAAGATAATACTTCACTGACATCAGGCTGTTTCTCTCACCGGCACCATTGATATAGTTCTTGTTAAACCAAGCTCCATGCACATCGCCCGTGGAAACAACGTGTAGTTTCCGTTCCTGAGCGTTTACGGCTACCGTCATGACAAGCATAACCGCCGCCGTCACGACTGATAATATTCTGTTCAATCTTCTCATATCAATAATTTATCCTTTTTTATACTACGTTTCATGATTAATTCTTCAAACATCCAATTGGCACGACATATACTCCATCTGTTCGTCTATAGGCAAAATCACCGACACCAGTCAACACCATACAAAAAGCGGGGGCTTTCATTCTGGAGGTGTCTATGATATTATAAAGCGCCATTAATGTTTTTGCACCATCTTCTATCAACTTTTCTCCACCCAATTTTATTTCAATAAGTCCATATGAACCATTACGCAAATGTACTACCGCATCACATTCCAAGCCGTTCTTGTCTCTATAATGATACACAGAACCATCCAAGGCATCAGCATAAACCCTAAGATCTCGAATACACATTGCTTCAAAGAATAACCCGAATGTATTCAAATCGTTAATCAAATCATTAGGGCCTAAACCAAGGGCTGCCACGCCAACCGACGGATCGACATAGTACCTTGTATTTGATGTGCGAACAGCAGTTTTACTCCTTAAGTTGGGATTCCACGCAGGCATATCCTCAATTACGAATATTTTCCGCAAAGCAGTAAGGTATGAATCTATCGTTTCATCACTGACATTCTCCGGTTCATTTGTAGATATGTCAGCAAGGATTGTAGCGATACTTGCCTGAGAGCCTTGATGTCTGGCATAAGAACGCATAATTCTCTTTGCTCGTTCAGCATCACGTCTTACATTATCAACTCGCGATATATCGCTATTTGTTATCGCTTTATAGTATTCTGTCGCTTGCAACAGTGCCGCCTTTTCTGTTTTCTTTTTTAAAGCCTTAGGCCATCCTCCACGGCAAACAACAAATGCCAGCATTGGTAATGTAAGTTTATTTAAAGCTCCTATTTTATCCGGCATAAGAAATAAATCCGATAGGCTTATCTCACCGGTAGAGTCTCCAGATTCCCATAAACTCATAGGGCGCATAGTAAGCCATCCAAATCTTCCAGTACCTGTATGATTAATGTCTTTGGCATCAGCTGGTACCGCAGAACCCGTGAGCATAAATTGTCCATCCTTGTCTCTATGGTCCACCTCAAATCGGATGGCATCCCAAAATTGAGGTACTTCCTGCCATTCATCAATCAAGCGAGGTGTTTCCCCTTCAAGCAAAAAGCTAATATTTGTTTGCGCCATCTGTTTGTATTGCTGCTGTTTGGTAGGGTCATCCATATAAATTATGCTTTTGGCCTGTTGCTCTGCTGTAGTTGTTTTGCCACAGGCTTTGGGACCTTCTATCAAGACAGCACCCATTGCCTCTAATTTGTCACGTAGCAGTTGATCTGCTATTCGATTTTTATATTCCATAGAATCGTATTTTGGTACAAAGGTGGTACATTTCTCTGAAATTCAATTCACTTTCGAATATTATTTGGAAAAATGACGGTGTTGTATTTGGAAAAATGACGTTTACCAATTTGGAAATTTTGCAAACCGAATACAGAGCCAAATTTGTTTGCGTACAGACCGTTTACCGATATATTTTTAAG
>CAMGTS010000120.1 GCA_946062035.1 uncultured Bacteroidales bacterium | reverse complement strand
AATATTTGTAAATTTGCACCTCTCAAAAAAGGGAAAAACATCTATTATATATGGCAAAGAATAACAACCTCAAAAAAGAGGATCAGGCAAATGTAGCCGAGGCACTGTCAAAGACAGAACAGTTTTTTGAAAAGAACAAAAAACAGATTGTTTACACTATTGTGGGCGCTGTAGTTCTTGTAGCACTCATCTTGTCCTACAAGGCTTTCATCGTCGCACCGAAGCAGAAAGAAGCTCAGAACCAAATGTTTACAGCCGAAAGATACTTCAGGGCCGATTCATTCAACTTGGCTCTCAATGGTGACGGAAACGCCCTCGGTTTTGAAAAGATCATGAGCAAATATGGCAGCAAGGCCGGTGCAGCCGTTTATCTCTACGCCGGTATCTGCGAACTTCAGCTCGGCAACAACGACGCAGCCATCAAGTATCTTGAAAAGTACAACGGAAAGGACAACATCATGTCGGCAAGAGCAAAGGCTTGTATAGGCGATGCGCTTGTAAATAAAGGCGATATAAAGGGTGCGGTCTCATACTTCAAGGATGCGGCGAAAATAAGTGACAACATCTTGTCCGCAGGATATCTTTTCAAGGCAGGTCTTTGCTATGAAGAGTTAAAGCAGCCTAAGGAGGCGCTCGCTGTATATCAGCAGATTAAGGACAACTATCCGCAATCACCGGAGGGTGTTGAGATTGACAAATACATTTCAAGAATAGCAGAATAAATCTTAGTAACTATGGGAAGAGCGTTTGAATTCAGAAAGGAAAGGAAGTTCAAAAGATGGGGCAATATGGCCCGTGTGTTCACCCGTCTCGGCAAGGAAATTACTATAGCCGCTAAAAACGGCGGTCCGGATCCTGACTACAACCCTACACTCCGTACAATCATTCAGACTGCGAAGAGTGAGAACATGCCTAAGGATAACATCGAAAGGGCTATCAAGAGGGCATCAGAAAAGGATGTATCTGATTATCAGGAAATCGTATACGAAGGTTATGGTCCCGGCGGTATCGCGTTCCTCATAGAGACCGCTACAGATAACCACACCAGGACAGTCGCCAACATCAGAAGCTATTTCACGAAATATGGCGGCAACCTCGGAACAAGCGGTAGCGTGGAGTTCATGTTCGATCATAAGTGCGTTTTCAAAATCAAATCCGAGAAAGAGGCTATAGACTTGGAGGAGCTGGAACTTGAGCTTATCGACTTCGGTGCGGACGAAGTTTTCAAGGATGAGGATGATAACGTAATGATTTATGGCGCATACCAGTCTTTCGGGGCTATACAGAAGTATATCGAAGACAAGGGTTATACTATCGTAAGCGGAGGTTTTGAGCGCATCCCGACAGTAGATCTCAAAAAACTTCCTCAAGACCAGAAAGAGGCCAACGAGAAGTTGATAGACAAGTTGGAGAATGACGATGACGTTCAGAATGTCTACCACACAATGGACACTGAATAAAACCGATCTGCCACTATTAGGAATGTAGAAAAGGTGCTTTGCCAATGCAGAGCGCCTTTTTATATTTCAGAACCCCATGATAACAGCCGTTAGCTTTAAGATAGGGTTACAGGACTGTCTTCTGGAGTTACCGAAAATCCAAGTAACCAAACAGTCTGCAAACTTTCATCTTATCGTAATATTTATTACATTTGTGCGCCCCGCAGTAAAAGGGGCGAAAGACAGATAAAGTACTATAAATTAGAACAATAAAACATTAAAGACCATGGAACTCACACACATCGAGCACCTTGGAATCGCCGTTAAATCATTGGAAGAGGCTATTCCATATTACGAGCAAATGCTCGGACTCAAATGCTACTCAATTGAAGAAGTTAAAGATCAGAAGGTTAAGACAGCTTTCTTCAAAATCGGTCAGACTAAGCTTGAGCTTCTTGAAAGCACGGATCCTGAGGGAACCATCGCAAAGTTCATCGAGAAGAGAGGCGAGGGTGTTCACCACGTCGCATTTGCTACACCATCAGTTAAGACATGCCTTACTGAATTGGAGGGTAAGGGTGTAAAACTCATCGACAAAGAGCCTCGTAAGGGTGCTGAGGGACTTAACATAGCATTCCTTCACCCGAAATCGACTCATGGTGTCCTTACTGAAATATGCGAAGATCCTAACAAACAGTAAACCGCTGACCCGTGGCATAATTCGACTATATAGCATTACGCTGCGGCAAAGCGTCTATAAGACGACAATAAATTAGCAATCAAAAAATAAAAATATCATGAGCCACCAAATAGAAGAGGTAAAGGCCCTCATTGACCTCAGAGAAAAAGCCCGTATGGGTGGAGGTCAGGCTAAGATCGATTCTCAACACAAAAAAGGAAAGTTTACTGCAAGGGAAAGAATTGCAATGCTCCTTGACGAAGGCAGTTTCGAGGAGTTTGACATGTTCATTACCCACCGTTGCACCAACTTCGGAATGGAGAAAAACCACATTCTCGGAGACGGTGTCGTTACCGGTTACGGTACTGTAGGTGGAAGATTGGTTTATGTATTCGCTCAGGACTTCACCGTATTGGGAGGTTCTCTGAGTGAGACTTTCGCCCACAAGATTTGCAAGGTTATGGATATGGCGATGAAAGTCGGCGCACCGGTTATCGGCATCAACGACTCAGGTGGAGCACGTATCCAGGAGGGTGTAAACGCTCTTGCAGGTTACACTGAAATATTCCAGAGAAACATTCTCGCAAGTGGTGTCGTTCCTCAGATTTCAGCGATCTTCGGTCCATGCGCAGGTGGTGCGGTTTATTCTCCAGCATTGACTGACTTCAACATCATGTCTAAGGGAAGCTACATGTTCCTCACAGGTCCGAAAGTCGTAAAATCAGTTCTCGGTGAGGACGTTACACAGGAGGCACTCGGAGGATCAAACGTTCACGCAAGCAAGAGCGGCGTAGCTCACTTCGCGGTTGACAACGAGGAGGAAGGTATCGAAAAGATCAAGGATCTTCTCAGCTATCTCCCTCAGAACAATATGGAGAAGACCCCTATCGTACCTACCAATGACCCTGTCAACAGAATGGATGACGCTCTTAACGAGATTATCCCTGACAACCCTAACAAGCCATACGATATGTATCAGGTTATCAGATCTATCGTTGACGACGGCAAGTTCCTTGAGGTTCATAAGGATTATGCGAAAAGCCTTATCGTAGGCTTTGCGAGATTCGATGGTATCACTGTCGGAATCATCGCCAACCAGCCTGCCGTTATCGCCGGAGTACTTGATTCTAACTCAAGTAGAAAGGGTGCGAGATTCGTCAGATTCTGCGATGCGTTCAACATTCCGCTCCTCACATTGGAGGACGTTCCTGGATTCTTGCCTGGAACTCAGCAGGAATACAATGGTATCATTCTCCATGGCGCCAAACTTCTCTACGCTTATGGCGAGGCTACTGTTCCTAAGATTACCGTCGTTCTCAGAAAAGCATACGGTGGAGCATACTGCGTTATGAGCAGCAAGCACCTCAGAGGCGACATCAATTACGCATGGCCTTCAGCTGAGATCGCAGTTATGGGTCCAAGCGGTGCCATCGAGATTCTCTATGGTAAAGAACTTAAAGAGACTGAGGATGTTGCGGCTTTCAAGGCAGAGAAGGAGAAAGAGTACAGAGACGCTTTCGCAAATCCTTACAATGCGGCGAAATATGGTTATATCGACGATGTAATCGAACCTCGTAACACAAGATTCAGAGTTATTCGTGCTCTCCATCAGCTTGAGAACAAGAGACTTACGAATCCTGCAAAGAAACATGACAATCTTCCTCTTTAATCGGGCTTTACAATGAAAATAAGAATTAAAATCGCAGTTCTTGCATTGTCGCTCTTCATCGCCCCGAAGATGTTCGCCCAAAGCGCCATTGATATAAGAATCAATGAGGTGCAGGTTGAGAACATCACCGGTATCACAGATGAACACGGCAACAGATGCGGCTGGATAGAACTGTTCAATACCGCATTCGGTATGGTGGATGTCGGAGGTTTCTATATTTCCGATGACCTGAATTACCGTACGAAGTACATGATCCCGAAAGGAAATGTGATGACTCAAATGCCTTTGAGACAGTACCTTCTGCTTTTTGCGGATGGTAATCCAGAGGCAGGTGTCTTTCACATGAACTTCACTTTGGATGGGGTTAAGAAACTTTATTTGTTCGCCCCTGACAGTACATTGTTGGATGAAATCGCACTCCCGGCAATTCCGGCTGACAAATCTTACGGAAGATATTCTGACGGCGTAGGTTCGCATCAGCCATACGGCACGATCCAGAGATCAGCGAGAAAGAGTTCTATTGACAAGAAAGTCGCTGAACTCGACAAGCAGATCGGAACAGTAGGCGGTTGGTGCGTATTGGGATACCCTACTCCTAATTTGACAAACTCGACTGAGGTCGTTATGACCAAATCTCAGAGGATGAAAGAGATAGACCCTTACGGCGGAATATTGTCAATTACAGCTGTCGCCGTAGTGTTCAGTGGTCTTCTGATACTCTTCCTCTGCTTCAGCGCCATCGGCAAGCAGTCACAGAAAAAGGCCAAGCCTGCGGTCAAAGCGGCTTCAGCTACTGTGAAATCAGAGAAAGCTCCGGCTAAAGGTTCTGATGATGAGGTTGTCGCAGCTATAGCTGCAGCTCTATATATGTATGAGCAGGAGCGAAACGGAGGAATACACGATGTTGAGAGTGGTATCATCACAATTGATCCTAAATTCATCCACAATTCACCATGG
>CAMGTS010000119.1 GCA_946062035.1 uncultured Bacteroidales bacterium | reverse complement strand
CTTCTTCGCTTACCACCCCGTGCGTCTTTATCATTTCTGCAGGGCCGATGCTTTGTCATTCCTAAGTATTTGTGTGTAAATACTTTAGTTATGAGAAAGCTTTTTGTTTTATTGGCGGCTATCATCTTGGCCGCAGTATGTGTGAATGCTACAAACGCTTCTGCCTTTGTACGAAATGATGAGAGAAAGACAATCAGCGATACTCCGGTATCGGAATCAGAGGATTCGCTGTTGATAAATTTGGACAGCATTATAGTCCTTAGTTCAAGAGCGGGCATCAACACTCCGGTCACGTATTCTACCATCACGAAGAAAAACATTGAAAAGAGTTCGGCTACGCATTCCCTCCCTATGCTTTTGGGGTATGAGCCTTCTGTTGTGGCGACTACTGAGGGAGGTCTCGGTCTCGGCTATAGCAAGTTTTCTGTAAGAGGAAGCGATCCTTCGAGAACAAATATTACCCTTAACGGTATTGCGATTAATGACGGTGAAAGTCAGGAGGTGTTTTGGGTTAACCTTCCGGCTTTGTCCGGTGTTCTCCAGTCTGTCCAGCTGCAGAGAGGAGTGGGGACATCTTCAAACGGTCCGGGCCAGTTCGGTGCCGCTATGAATATGCAGACCATTTCTCCTAATAAGGCATACGGTAAGGCGGAGTTCTCTTTCGGATCATATAATACTTATATGAGTACTATCGCCTCAGGTTCAGGATTGATGGGAAAAGGAAAAAATAAATTCTTTACTGACCTCAGTTATACTCATAACCTTACAAGAGGATATATAAGAAACGCAAAGGCGAACCTTGATATGCTTTTTGCACAGGCCGGATGGATGAACGACAACAATGAATTGAAATTCGTCTTTTTCTATGGCGACCAGACTACAGGTATCACTTGGGAAGGCTGTCCTATAGATATTTATGAGAGCGGCAATAGAAAATACAATGTTACCGGTGAGTATTATGACGATGAGGGAAAGATCCATTATTACGATAATGATACTGACAACTATACTCAGAAACATTATCAGCTTCACTATATACACCGTTTCAGCGATGAGCTTTCGTTGAATGCCACTTTGCACTATACAAAGGGTGACGGATATTACGAGAACTATAAATATGATACTAAGTTCTCAAAATATAATATTGATAACCAGGTTATTGACGGTGTCATATATGAGAAAAGCGACTTTATTATCCGCCAGCAGATGGACAATGCGTACTACGTTGGCAACACTAATGTCAATTACAACAACGGTGTCTTGAAAATCAACGGCGGTCTCTCTTATTCGTTTTATGACGGTGACCACTTCGGTAGGGTAGTGTGGAGCAAGTATAACGCAAATATCCCTCAAGATTATGAGTGGTATCTTAATAACGGAAAGAAAAACGATCTGAGTACTTATATCAAAGCGGAGAGAGAAATTGCGGAGAATCTTACTCTTTATGCCGATATCCAATACAGATATGTAAAGACTAAAATGAAAGGTATCGACAAGGATATCGCTGATATGACCTACAGCAAGGATTATAATTTCCTCAACTCTAAGGCAGGTATCAATTATAAGTTCAATGACTGGTCGAAAGTGTATTTTTCATTTGCGGTCGGCCAGAGAGAGCCTAACAGAAGCGATGTGAAAGAGTCAATTAAGGCGGGCAAGACTGATGAGATAAAGAGCGAGAAGCTTGTAGACTATGAATTGGGATATGTAGTATCTACTCAGAAGTTTGACGCATCATTGAATCTTTATGCCATGGAGTATAAAGACCAGCTTGTAGCTACCGGGCGTCTGACAGAGACAGGTTATACAATTCAGGAGAATGTTCCGGACAGCTACAGAAGAGGTATAGAAATAGCTTTCGCTTACAGACCTACAAACTCGTTGGAGTTCCGTTTCAACGCTACATTCTCAAAGAACAAGTTGAAGAATTACACAATGTGCAGCGATACCAATGACAATCCTGACGATTGGAATCCGCTGCCTCAGACCGAAACATTCTTCAAGAAGTCAAATATCTCTTTCTCCCCTGAGTTTGTCAGCATGGCTACTGTAAACTACACGCCATGCAAGGACTTGAATCTCAGTCTCAACTTCAAGCAGGTAGGCAAGCAGTACATGGACAACTCCTCATCCCGCATCTCAAAGGTCCCGTACTATAATAATTTGAACTTCAGCGCATCTAAGATCTTTAAATTCAAGAAATTCGCTGACCTCAAAGTAGCAATGCACGTAGACAATATCCTTAACCGTAAATATTATTCATACGGCTGGATTTACACTTCCAAATTTGCTGACGGTTCTCCTGATTATGTGGAGAAGGCGGTATTCTCTCAGGCTACTACTAACTATATTATTAGCGTAGCCCTCATGTTTTAATTGCAAGAATGGGCAACCTGCATCGTTCCTTTCGGCATTCGGGCTCAGTCATTTACCTAAGTAAACTCCTGTCGCCCTCAGCCTCAGAGCCTTGCATCTTGCCCCTTTTTGCAATTAAAAGTTGCGGCGGGATAATGGGCAACCTGAATATAGGTGTGACGGGTGACCTGCATCGTTCCGGAAAAACAGTAAATTCGTATCATGGAAATAGATAAGCTTTTAGAGATTTTCACTCTTGTGACAGGTGTCTTCTATCTGTTTTTCGAGATAAAACAGAAGAACGCCATGTGGGTTTTGGGAATATTGAGCGGTATGGCCGCTGTCGTTGTATTCTTACAGCAGAAGTTGTACGCTTCAATGGGTCTTAACCTGTACTATTCCTGTGTTTCTGTCTGGGGGTTGTATTCCTGGATAAGGGATTCTAAAAAGCTCAAAGAATCTGCCGGTTCAGGCTCTGTGGCTTCAGATATACACCTGCGCAAGATTTCGCTTAAGGCCATTATAATCAGTGCTTTGGTTCTGGTTGTCGGGACTTTTGCCTTTTCTGCGTTGCTGACCCGTATCGGTGACCCGGCCTCCACTATGGATTCTGGTGTTACTATCCTGAGTGCGATCGCTACGGTATGGCTTGCCCGTGCATATCCGAGCCAGTGGATTTTGTGGATCATAGCGGATCTGCTCTCTGCTGTGATGTGTTTTAACGCCGGAATTTATTGGATGTGCGCACTTTACGCTTTTTATTCGATTTCGGCGGTTTACGGTTATTTCCATTGGCGTTCCAAGGGCGTTTATATTGAATAATTTACTTACATTTGCCCAGTTTTTTAAAATGTTGTGTAAATGATTTTGGTAGCAGATAGCGGCTCAACAAAAGTTGATTGGGTTGCAATAAAGGAAGATGGCAGCACAGTGTCTGTCAAGACAGCAGGTATCAATCCTGTATTCATTACTCAGGAGAAGATAGTCAATATCTTGGAAGTCAATCTTTTGTCAGAGACAGGAAGAGACATTTCAGAGGTTTATTTCTATGGTGCGGGAGTAGTTTCCGACTCTGTTACAGGTGATTTGGCAGGTGCTTTCAAACAGGTGTTCCCTAATGCGAAGACATTTGCGGCATCTGACATTCTTGCGGCTGCAAGAGCGTTGTGCGGTGAGAAACCGGGTATCGCTTGTATCATTGGAACAGGCGCTAATTCATGTTTCTATGATGGCGAGAAAATGACAGAGCACGTAAATGCCGGTGGTTTTATCCTTGGTGACGAGGCGAGCGGCGGATATTTTGGCAGAAGGCTCGTTTCTGATTTTATCAAAGGTTTGCTCCCTGCTGATATGAACAAGGCTTTTGTCGAGAAATTCGGTCTGGATTATCCGAAAGTCGTTGAAAAGGTTTACAGACAGCCTTCCCCTAACAGATTCCTCGCTTCTTTCATGTATTTTATAGAGGATTTCAGAAATACCGCCTATGTTCAGAACCTTCTTACAAGCGGTTTCAGAGAGTTTATCACAAGAAATATCTATCAGTATGACTATAAGAACTATGGCATGAACATCGTAGGTTCTGTAGCATACGTATTCAAAAAGGAGCTTGAGCAGGTTGCGGTTGAGTGCGGCGTTAAGCTTGGTACGATCTTGCGTTCTCCGATTGACGGACTTATTAACTATCACAAGGATATTTATTTAAGAGGATTGAAGAAATAATGAGTACGAATAGAGTCACAGAGCAGTCTTCCAACTATGCGCATTTGGATAAAATGACGACAAAAGAGTTGTTGGAAGGGATGAATAATGAGGATAAAAACGTTCCTGTTGCGGTAGAAAAGTGCATACCTCAGATTGAAAAATTTGTGGATCAGCTTGTTCCGAGAATGGAGAAAGGCGGCAGATTGTTCTACCTTGGCGCAGGTACGAGTGGCAGACTCGGTATTTTGGACGCATCCGAGATACCTCCTACATACGGCGCTCCTTACGACCTCATCATCGGACTTATCGCGGGCGGCGATGTCGCTATCAGAAAGGCGGTAGAGAATGCTGAGGATGAATATGAAGGCGGTTGGAACGACCTTAAGAAATACGATATCGGAGGCTATGATTCCGTTGTGGGTATTGCCGCAAGCGGTTCTACCCCTTATGTTGTCGGAGCTATCGAGAAAGCAAGAGAGGCCGGACTTCTTACAGCATGTATCACTTGCAACCCTGGTGCTAAAGTAGCGGAAGTGGCTGAGGTTCCGATTGTCGCTGTTGTAGGACCGGAATTCGTTACAGGTTCTACCAGAATGAAATCCGGCACGGCCCAAAAACTTATCCTCAATATGATCTCTACTTCGGCCATGATCAAGCTCGGCCATGTAAAGGGTAACAAGATGGTCGATATGCAGCTTACTAACAAGAAGCTTGTCGAT
>CAMGTS010000118.1 GCA_946062035.1 uncultured Bacteroidales bacterium | reverse complement strand
CCGTCAATTTATCTGCTTGACCAAGACAATACGATAATAGCCAAAGATATAGAGCCTAAAGATTTAGACGGCATTTTAGAGATTATCAACAAATCTTCACTGTAGAAAATATTTTTAAGAACAAATAAAACATTACAATATGCTGACAGGAAAATACTTGGAGTTTTACAACAGGATTGCCGAAGAAATCCCGAAAGAAAGGATGTACCACGACTCGCTCACGACGCTTGCTTTTGGTACCGACGCTTCATTTTACAGACTTATTCCTAAACTTGTGATAAAAGCGTATGATGCCGGGGAAGTAAGGGTCATTATGCAACTCGCAAATGAGATGGGACTACCTGTAACGTTCAGAGCCGCAGGAACTTCTTTGAGCGGTCAATCCATCTCCGATTCAATCCTCGTCATTGTGTCACACGGGTTTACCAACTATAGAATTGATGTAGGAGGAGAAAGAATCACCCTCGAACCGGGAATCAGAGGAACAATGGCCAACAGATACTTGGCCAAATTCGGAAAGAAAATCGGTCCGGATCCAGCTTCCATCGATTCAGCGATGATCGGAGGAATAGCGGCTAACAATGCGAGCGGAATGTGTTGCGGTACGGACCAGAACTCATACAAGACAGTATCAGAGATTGATGTCATCCTGCCTGACGGTTCTGAGCTAAATACAGCCGACCCTATTTCAATAAGCATATTCATCCGTAAACGCGGAGACCTTTTGAAAGGGCTGGAAGAGATGTCAAAGAGAATCCGTGAAGACGAGACTCTGAGAGAGAGAATCATCAAGAAATACAAAATCAAGAATACTACAGGCTACAGCCTTAACGCATTTATCGATTACACAGACGGAATAGATATTTTCAAACATCTGATGATCGGCTCAGAAGGAACTTTAGGTTTCATCGCAAGCATCACATACAATACTGTCGATGATCACAAGTTCAAGGCGCTGTCGTTGATGATATTCCCTACAATCAAGGAAGCGTGCAGCGCTGTTCAGGTTCTCAAAGAACAGCCTGTTTCAGCCGTAGAGCTTATAGACAGGGCTGCAATCCGTTCTGTTGACCAAACTCCGGGAATTCCTGAATATCTTAAGACTTTGCCAGATGGAGCATGCGGACTTCTTGTCGAAGCGAGAGGTGAAGACAAACCGACCGTTCTTGCAAAAGTCTCAAAGATCACCCGAAATCTCAAGGAATTCGAAACATTATTCCCTATCGAATTCACTCTTGACGCAAAGGAGCAGGCGATGTTGTGGAAAGTCAGAAAGGAGACTTTGCCGACAGTTGCGGGCATGAGAAAAGCCGGCACTACTGCGATCATAGAGGACATCTGCTTCCCTGTGCCACGCCTTGCAGAAGCCGTTACTGACCTTAGAAAGGTCTTCGAAATGGACGGATACGGCGATGCCGTCATATTCGGACACGCATTAGCCGGTAACCTTCATTTCATGTTCAACCAGAACTTCGGTACAGAAGACGAGGTTAACAAGTACGCCAAGTTCATGGACGATATCGCCGAGCTTGTCGTCGCAAAATACGACGGTTCGCTCAAAGCGGAGCACGGAACAGGCAGGAATATGGCGCCTTATGTAGAGAAGGAGTGGGGAGAACAGGCTTATGCTCTTATGAAAGAGGTCAAACAGCTCTTTGATCCGAAAGGCATTCTCAACCCTGGAGTTATTCTCAATGACGACAAAGAAGCGCATCTGAAGAATCTGAAGCCATGCCCTCAGACTTCTGATATGGTCGACAAGTGCATGGAGTGCGGTTTCTGCGAAAGAACCTGTGTGGCAGAGGGATACACATTCTCACCAAGGCATAGGGTAGCATCGTTCAGAGAAATCAAGAGGCTTGAAGCGACAGGCGAACAAGAGGCTGTACTTGCCGAAATGAAGCGGCAGTACCAGTTCATGGGTAAAGAAAGTTGCGCTACAGACAGCCTTTGCGCACTGACTTGTCCTGTAAAAGTCGATACGGGCAAACTTGTAAAGGAGCTTCGCCATCAGGATCATAGCGAGAAGGCCGAAGATAATGCCGTATGGATAGCCAGACACATGAATAACGTAATGTGGTGGTTGCGTGCTTGCTGGAACTTCGCTTACGCTATAAGGATGCTACTCGGCAAGAAACTTATGGGTGCGGCGGCAGGTTTTGCAAGAAAAATCTCATGCGGAAAAATTCCTGCATGGAACAAAAGCTACCCTACAGGAGGAGGAAAAATTGACAAAAAGAAACTGCCTGAATACAAGAACAATACAGCTGACAGTGGCAAGGATAAGGTTGTCTATATGCCTTCTTGCCTGACGAGAACTATGGGGACCACAAAGGAAGCGAAAGACGCCATGGATCTTACTGCACTGACTGACAAACTTTTGCGTAAGGCCGGATATGAAGTGGTTTATCCGAAGAACCTCAAACACCTATGCTGCGGTATGGCTTTCAGCAGTAAGGGATATGTCAAGGCCGGCAAGTTCCTCAGCGATACAACCAAAGCGGCGTTGGAAGAGGCTTCCGAGAACGGAAAGTACCCTATTATTTGCGATATGACCCCTTGTCTGTACACACTCAAGACCGCAATAGGAGATACTCCGATGAAACTTTACGAACCTGCGGAGTTTACCCGTGACTATTTGATAAATAGACTGAATATCAGAAAATTAGACAAACACGTCGCAGTATTCCATGTCTGCACATCTAAAAAACTTGCGGTAAATGATATAATCACAGACATAGCCAAGATGTGCGCAAAGAGGGTTACTGTCGTTGATTCCAACTGCTGCGGTTTCGCAGGAGACAAGGGATTCTTCCAGCCTGAACTTAACAGACATGGTCTTAGAAACATGCGCAGACAAGTCGCTGACTGCACCGAGGGATATGCGACAAGCCGCACTTGCGAAATCGGCATGACTGAACATAGCGGTCTGGACTTCAAGAGCCTATTGTATCTGGTGGACGAGGCCAGCGAACCGGCGGAATAATCCCCACACAGCTTTGGCGCTCGCCAAATAATTGAAAGATAACAGGGGGCGAAGATAGTGGCAGCTCAAACATTGTGAAACTTTCACTATCTTCGCATTCCATTTTAGCCGGGGGTGTTCTGGTTTTGACATCAGATTAACAAGTCGGCAAGCGTGTCGAGCATTGTGAGTGAAGCTCGTTAATATCCAACTCTCAGCCATTAGTTGGCAACACTTCAATGAGACTTGCTGCGTAATTTGCCAGGCAAATTACCTTAATCGAGCCGGTCAAGGATCGGCCGACAAGTGCCTCGCCTGAGTATCTTTCTTCTTGACTTTGGCATACGGGGTATCATCCAAAGAGGAATGCGGAAACTGACTCCTTTAAGGTTTCCCAAGTTTAAAAGGATAAGCTTTCGGTGGCCCGCCCTTCGGCAGCCGCAGGTCGAAAAACAATGAATGGGCTACACACGTAGAAAACCTTCGGGTGGTCTGGCTGGACAGCGGTTCGACTCCGCTCACCTCCACACAAATAAAGGGCTGTATCAAAACTTGACACAGCCCTTTATTGATAAATTACGGAATTATTACCGCTATTTTTTCAATACCAAAGTCTCTATTATCCCCTCGCAGAACGATATCGCACCTAAAGCGGCGATAACGACTCCGGCAATACGGTTCATAATGATAAGCTGTTTGAGCCTGAACTTTTTACGGAAGATGTTTACAAGTGTCGTCAGGGTAAACCACCAGAGAGCGGATCCTAAAAAGATCCCCCATAGTACGGTATAGACAACAGAGCGCGCCTCAGTCTCAAACGCCGAAACATCAAAACGGACAGCCGCAAACATCGCGAAAATCAGAAATATAGAGCCGGGATTGGTTATCGTCATGGCAAACGCTTCAAGAAAGTCCCCCACTTTGCTGCTCTTCTTATGCTTCTGCCGTATCTGTTTGACCGGATTGGATGCATACACCCTCAGACCTATGAGGAAGATTATTATGCCTCCGACAAGAAAGACAATCCCCTTATTGTTAGTGACAAAGTCTTCAACCAAGAAGAGTCCGAGCATCGAAATTGTCGAATAAAATGTATCCGACACAGACGCTCCAAGCCCCGTAAGAAAACCTGACAACTTGCCTTTACTCAGGGTTTTCTGAATACACAGAACCCCAAGAGGGCCAAGCGGTACTGAGGCGCCAAGCCCCACTATCAGTCCTTTAAGGAAAACTATCAGCATAATTTCTTACTTTTGCGTTGCAAACAAATATACGCCGCGTCTGTCAGAAAACATCATTACAGTTTATCTACATAAGCCTATTGTATATTTGAGTCGCAAATGTAGCATTTTTAGTTCTGCTATGAAAGAGCATATCAAAATCAGACTTTGGGCCCTTACCATTATATCGGCCGTATTACTTTCGGTTCCATTTATTATTCCCCATACAGGCTTGGTGGCATTAGTGGCGTTCCTGCCCCTCCTCGCCGCCGAACATATAGCGGCCAAGAACAATGTCAGATTCTTCTGGATAAACGTTTATGTATGCTTCCTGATATGGAACGCTGTCACAACATACTGGATTTATCTCGCCACGCTGCCGGGAGCTATAGCGGCAATTACTCTTAATTCGCTTCAGATGGCGATAATCTTCATTTTGTTCCGCTGGTGCAAAAAACAATTCAAGAGCGATATAGGTTATCTTGCGCTTATCCTGTTCTGGGTCGCATGGGAGCATTTTTACTTTACATGGCAGATAAGCTGGCCTTGGCTCACCTTGGGCAACGCATTCGCGACCTCTGTCAGAAACATCCAATGGTACTCCCTGACAGGTTCTCTCGGAGGATCTTTC
>CAMGTS010000117.1 GCA_946062035.1 uncultured Bacteroidales bacterium | reverse complement strand
TAAAGTAGATGCCTACACCCTTGCTTCGTATTAGCCTGATAACCTGTTGTATTTGGTCGACGAACGCCTTAGATGTCCCGTCGAAAAGCATGTGGGCTTCATCGAAAAAGAATACAAGCTTAGGAAGCTCCATGTCTCCGACCTCAGGAAGATTTGCGTAAAGCTCTGATAATAGCCAAAGCAGGAAAGTCGAGTATAATTTAGGCTTTAGCATCAACTTGTCAGCTGCAAGGACATTCATGATACCTTTGCCGCCTTCGCATTGCATAAGGTCGTAGATATCGAATGACGGTTGGCCGAAGAACATCGCGCCGCCCTCGTTTTCAAGGGTAAGCAGCGATCTCTGGATTGCTCCTACGCTTTGCGGAGCGATATTGCCGTATTGGGTCGTGTACTCGGAGGCATGCTTTGAAATAAAGTTCAGCATTGCCCTAAGGTCTTTCAGATCATCCAAAAGAAGTCCTCTCTCATCAGCGATCCTGAAAGCGATGTTGAGCGTACCTTCTTGAGTGTCATTAAGTCCGAGCATTCGAGAAAGCAACTGTGGTCCCATCTGCGATACTGTCGCACGCATCGGATGCCCTTGTTCGCCGAATACATCGAAGAACCTTACAGGGCAACTCTGGAACTGTGGATCAGCAATCCCGAATTCTCCTTTCCTCTTCTCTATAAAGCCGTTACTCTTACCTGTACGGCTGATGCCAGATAGATCTCCCTTCATGTCGGCCATAAAACAAGGTACACCGGCCTGGCAAAAAGTCTCGGCCATAACTTGCAGAGTTACAGTCTTTCCCGTTCCAGTCGCACCCGCAATCAGTCCATGTCTGTTAGCCATTTTGCCAATAATGCTGAGCGGTTTTCCGCTATCGCTGCAGGCAATGTAAAGTCCTCGTTCTTTGTCGTACATATTGTTGTCCTGAATATTTGTCAATTATATTTATCAATCCGTTACGTTTATCCGTTCTTGCAATCCTACAATGAGAATGCGCGACAGATATCACGCCTCGTTTTCTGAGCCATTAGGATTCAGTTATTTACCTTAGTAAACTCCTTGATCTTGAAAGGTCTTACAAGTATCCTTACAAATTTAGTCAATTGACGCGAAATGCCGGCGGAGGAGTCTTAAGAATGTTTTAATTTGCGGGAAAATTCGTATTGCAGAAAAAATGACAACAGCAAAGGAAATAGTGAAACTCTTCGAAGATCTTAGGAACGATGAGCAACGGAAAGTCCTGATGCGGTTTTTCAAGACCGCTCCAGGGCAGTACGGAGAAGGCGACGAGTTTCTTGGAATCAAAGTCCCCCAGACCCGTGAAATAGTGAAACTTGCAAAACTTCAGGTGCCGTTTGAAGAGATAGAAAAGTTGCTCTATTGCAAGTATCATGAGGTAAGGCTATGCGGTTTTCTGCTGCTTGTCGAAGAGATGAAAAGCACTTTGCGGCATACGGGGCGTTCTCTGAATACCCGTGGGGAAGCATCTCGTACCCATACTCAACCTGCTGACAATAAATATAATATAAGAGATGAAATAGCTGGATTTTATCTTAGGAACGCTAAACAGGCAAACAATTGGGACCTTGTGGATTTGTCAGCTCCAGGTGTGATAGGGGAGTGGCTTCTGAATTCTGATACTGATAGGAGAGTTCTTGATGATTTGTCGGCAAGCGAAAGTCTGTGGGAGCAGAGGATTGCCATAGTCTCGACTTTTACTTTGATAAAAGCATTGCAATTTGATGATACTCTGCGTATCGCTGAAGGGTTGCTGTGTCATCCCCACGATCTGATCCACAAAGCGGTAGGGTGGATGCTCCGTGAGGTTGGCAAACGTGATACTGGAACCCTAAGGGCGTTCTTAAAGGCTCATTATCAGTCTCTCCATCGCACTACCCTTCGATATGCGATAGAAAAGATGTCCGCCTCTGAAAGGCTGTATTGGATGAATTACAGATAAGGTTTTGTATCTGACAGGAGTGTAGTATGTGAACCGATACAAGAAAGCTATAACGCACGCCGTAGCTTCTGTCAAAGCATGCAGACTACAGTTGTTCCCGCGGCCAGTATGAATCCTATAAGGCTTTCGTATGGTATCAGCTTCAGCCTTTGTGCAAAGTCAAGTTCAACAACTCCCCCTGTGGCGTGAAAGAATGAGCCGTGAGGCAGATGATCAAAAACAGTCGCACCCGAATTTACCATCGCAGCTCCCCATACACCGCTTATTCCTGCGGCGATTATAGTCTCGGCAAAACTTGCGGATGCGATTGTCGCTCCGGCTGTAGTTGAGGCGGTTGCGGCGCTCATCAGCATACTTGAGACAGGGGCGACAAATACCTCATTCAGTCCGAAATTTTCCAACCCGCTGAGAATAAGGTCTTTTATCGATGAAGCCTTTATGATGCCGGCAATAGTTCCTGTACCTATCAGAAGAATTGCTATACTGCCCATCTTGGAGAGTCCGTAGTTCAGACCGTCTGAAATCATCTTGGTTTTACGCATGATCAGGATGCCTGCGATGCCTCCTGCAGGAAGCGCTATCATAGGGTCTATGTTGATGCCCAAAACAGGTCGCAAAGCTAAAAGTGCGATTGCTATGGCCGGACCTGAAATGCTCGCAAAAAATGGTGGCAACTTCTGTGTTTCGTCTATACCGTCTGCGGCGCTACTCTGAAAAGATTCCTTTTCTTTCTTAGGCATCATCTTCCCGACAACGTAAACCGTGAAAACAAGTCCTATAATCGCAGGAATGATATTGGCGTACATTACGGAAATCAGCCCGGCATGGAAATTCTCCGCTGCGATAATCGTATTAGGATTAGGGGAGATGATATTGCCGCATTTGCCTCCTCCTATCATCATGAGGAGCAGGGTCGCCCGTGGTATCTTAAGCGTTTTCGCGATATGAAGTGCGACGGGTGCGATGGTAATGACCGCTACATCTATGAATACTCCGACAGCTGTAAGGAGCATGGTCGAGAAAGCCAATGTAAGGTAGACCTGCTTTTGTCCGAAGCATTTCATAATAGTGACGGCTATGCTTTCCGCTGCGCCTGTTACGACCAATACACCTGATAATATTCCGGCTGCAAGCACCCTTATGATAGCAGGGGTGACATCGTTTACTCCCGACAGCATCGTTGAGACAGTATCGGGCAGGTTCATTCCACCTGTAAGCCCTCCTACAACCGCTCCTGCCATAAGGCTGAATAAAGGTGATACCTTTTTGATTATAAGGAATATAGCTAACGCCAATCCTATCAGTGCTCCTATTGCGCTCATTTGTTGATTATGCTTTCTTTCAGATTCTGAAAAATGTCCTTGTTATCATTTCGGCTGTTCTTGCGATGTTCTCGGAAGCTGTTTCGGAGTTCATCGCTTCTGCGAGGGTTGTAGGTGCGGACACTATCGGGAATGCCGCTGCAAAGCCCGCTTCTATAAGCTCTTTGGTGGCTGTTACAGCACCGCCTATAGCAATGACAGGGATGCCAAATCGTTTGGCGGCCTTTAGTACGCCGAACGGAGTTTTGCCGTTAATTGTCTGAGAGTCAAGTCTTCCCTCTCCCGTAATGACCAATGACGCTCCCTGAAGTTTCTTGTCAAAATCTATCGCTTTGAGCATCAGCTCGCTACCCCTTTCGAGAGTGGCGTTGAAGAACGTGGAAAGACAGAAACCAAGACCTCCTGCCGCTCCTGCACCTGGCATTTTTGAGGTATTTCGCCCTGTGGATTTTTCCGCTATTGCAGAGTAGTTTCTCATGCCGGCATCGAGAAATTCAACCATTTCAGGCGTGGCACCTTTTTGCGGCCCGAAGATATGACTTGCTCCGTTTGCTCCGCATAACGGATTGTCGACATCGCATGCGACCATAAGTTTTAC
Source organism: uncultured Bacteroidales bacterium (assembly GCA_946062035.1). GTDB lineage: Bacteria > Bacteroidota > Bacteroidia > Bacteroidales > UBA932 > Egerieousia. Next base: position 947 of record CAMGTS010000117.1, on the reverse strand, counting down.
CTCCCTTGCTTTAGGGTTCATACCGCTTAAGTCGATTCTCGCTATTTTACTGAGATTGCCTCCGCATCCTCTTAATATTGAGCCGTCTGCGTCATAAAACTTCGCTCCCAGCGCTTCAAGAAGTCCTGTCCCTCCGTCATTGGTGGCGCTGCCGCCAATGCCCATCAGGATTGTTTTTACGCCTCGCCGCAACGCGTCCTTGATCATCTCACCAGTGCCGTATGTAGATGCCTTTAAAGGGTTGAGTCTGCCGTTGATTAGGGTAATTCCGCTCGCCTGAGCCATTTCCATAATCGCCGTCTGACCGTCGCCCGAAATGCCGTATTTAGCTGTTACAGGGTCTCCTAACGGACCATGCACGGTGCATTCCACCATGCTGCCTGTCAGTGCGTCCACCAATGCTTCGGTAGTGCCCTCGCCGCCATCAGCGACAGGTACAACCACTACCTCCGCTTCCGGAATCGCCCTGAGTACTCCTTCTCTAATGGCGTTCCCAGCCTCCAAAGAACTGAGCGACCCTTTGAGCGAGTCGCTCGCCGCTACGATTTTTACCTTAGACTTCATCATGATTTTTACAAGACACTATATGTTCTGCTCTGATAGACATTGAGTCGCATGAGGAGTTCGGGATAGATTATCTGCATGCCTTTCTGATTCTGCGCCAGGCAGGTATGCCTCTCAGTAGATGGATAATAGCTGTAACCCCCATAATGATTCCGATGCCATAGTGCCACAACCCAAGGTGAGGAATCTTAACAGGCGAGAGCAATTTTACCGCTCCGGTCGCAAAGGTCAGAATGAGAAATACTTTCAAAAATGAAGTCGATGCGTAGAACCATCTGATTTTGTTTTTCAGAGCGGAAAGTGCCTTGTTAAATTGCTTCCAATGTATGGCGGCCAATACGCTCATACCAAAACCACAGGCCCAGTGGATGACTTTAATGACA
>CAMGTS010000116.1 GCA_946062035.1 uncultured Bacteroidales bacterium | reverse complement strand
CATACATTTTTATTTTTTGGGGTTATGACGTGAGATTGTCTCTTTCTTGAATAGATAATCGCCGTCAGCGGTAAGCCCCTCTATTACGACCGTATAAGGGGAGGTTCCGTCCGAGGTATAGAACTCGAATGAAGATTTGCCATCCTTAGGCACATTCAACGCAGGATTCCAATAGACGGTCGACCTCTTGTCCATGCCGGCGGGTGTATGGTTTTGAGCATTGTGCTCATAGGTCGGAGAATAGAATTTCGCAGGCTTCTGCCAACCGAGGGGAGTTCCTTTGGTTATGCTTTTCGGCATGCCTGATATTTTGTTTAATTTTGTTTGAAGCATAACGACTCCCCTTTGTGACATATTGACACCGGCCGGAACAAAAGGTGCCGCATCCGGCCCGGAAACGTATGCTATAGCAGAAAGTTCATCCACCGTATAATAATTGAGTTCGAGAACTGAGAATGCCTCAATTCCGTTGATATATACCACAACAGGTAGCCATGAACTTCGAACACCCATTCCGGTTGCTATTCTCGTGGCACGCGCCAACAAAATCCGCTCGCCTTCATGATTATGAGCGATTCGAAGCCCAGGAAATGTCTCCGAAATATATGTTATGAGATCGTAGTTCTTGTATGGCTCAAGCTCTCTTCCTTCACGAAGTTGTCCTTTCTTGAACATATAACTCGAGATAGGAGACGGATTGTTCACGGGCTTGATTTTTCTTTTGGCAGTAACATACACGGGATTAAGCTGATAGATTCTCTCTCCGCCTATATCATAGTACCGTTGCATCAGCTCCTGCCCGAACCTGTCATCGGATCTTGTAGAATCCCCACGACGGTAGTAGTCGAGAATCGGAGCGAACGAGTCTTCGTCGATATACGGGACATACGTTCTTCTGCCGTTTTCTCCTGCGGCATGTACAATGAAGAGTGTGCTGTCGGGGAAGCTGATATCTTTAAGCTCGAAGTATCCCGTCGAGTCCAGCTGCCCCATCGCCGAGAAGTTGATTGAAGGTGCGACAAAAGTAATAATCGACTGCCTGTGCTTCCTCGGCATCCTGACATGTCCGCTGATTGACTGGATATACTCCCTGCCGAACTCAGGCATCATGGTCTTGCCTTTAAGGATATCCTGAAGCTCATAATAGCGCCAACCCTGGGTAAGCATCAGCAGGTCAATGTCCCTTACCCGCTCGGCGTAAGGGAGGGAAAGGTCGAAGTACCTCTGCGGATTCTCGATATAGCCCCTTATCTCGCTTCCGAGCATCATGTACGAGAGGATATTGTTCTCCAGACCCTTGTACGGAACGTACTTGTCGTCGGTAACCGACACGGAAAGGTCGCCCGCCACGCTCTGACCTGCAGGGGAATACAGCTGCACCCCCACCGATGCTTTCTCCCTCTGCCCGTAGGACTCCTTGTCGGGGCTTATCTCCACCTGGGCGAAGACCTGCGGAAGATTGAAGAAAGGACGCTCCGCATAGACATTCCCCCTGCCGTCGACAACCGCCGCGTTTACGATACCTTTGCGCATCTTCGCCGCCGCCAATGCAAGAGCCCCGGACTTTTCAAGCGGCTGATTGTAGAATATCTCCGAGCCGTCGTGAAGGATGAATCTCAGGGAGTCTGTCTCTATACCGGATGAGACGCTCGTTTTAGAAATGAAGTTCGCGCCTCTGCGTTCAATGTTGATGACAACCCCTTCCGGCTCAATCTCGGGAAGCTCCACTTTCTTGTCTATCCCCCTCGCATCGGTAACTACGGCATGATACTTCTCTCCGGCCTTGAGGTTACTGAGGATAAATCTGCCGAAGCCTGTACGGTCGCTTTCGAACTCCGCAACCTTCTCTTCTGAGGCGTTATATACTATGCCCGATACCTTTATGGAAAGACCGTCCTCGGCAACCGCCTTGAACGCAACCACGCCGTCGATACCCTCTACAAGTCTGCCGCTCTCGGCGAAAAATCCGCACCCGACATCTCCCGCCGGCCGCTTCTTTTTGTCGAAGGGATAGGCTACACCAAGATCAAGATACTCCCATCTGCCCTTAACCCTGTGCTCCTTCATCAACTTGACATGCTGGTCCTTCATAGGATTGACTATCTCGATGTTCTTCGAGTAGATGTACTCCGCAGGGAAGTTCAGCCCCCAGTAGGTATAGGCCCTGAGTATGGCCTTGCCAGTGTTCATTTCGGGTGAAATAGGGATGTAGCCCTGGATGACCCCATCTCTCCGCTTCGCTTTGATGCGCTCCACGAGCCTCTTCGTCTCCAAAACCTTACCGGTATATACATCTTTCTCATACTGGAAGCCGATAAGCTCCACATAGGCGAAGTTGCTTTCGGGGAATTCCGAATAGACAGAAGTGTTCTGAAGATACGCTTTGAACCACAATGTGTCGCCCGCACAATAGAAATCCCTGTCCGTATGCAGATAGAGCTTCTCCGGAGAGAGTAGCTTTGAGTATGTCGAGAATCTATCTTCAATATTATCTTGTGCCAATGCTGTGCTTGCGGTAAACATCGCAAATATTGGGAGAAGCAACTTAATAGACAGTTTCTTCATAGCGCAGACGATTAATGGTTTTATCTGATTCGTATTGTACCGTTTTTGTGATCCTCCTCACGGGCATTCATAATGTGTTCTTTATGAGCCTGAAGGAGTTCGTTAAGGAGTTTTTTAGACTTAGTAGTTATAATTACAACACCGCCCTCCCTTGGGGCGAAAAGTTTACGGGTCACTTCGCAGACGTTCTTGTCCTTAATGATTTCCATATTATCAATGTCACTAACATCGACCTTGTGCACCAATTCAAAATCAGCAACCTCTACTCCGTCAACAAGTATCACTGGCAGACTTGCAAGTTCGAGTTGAACATTCAGTAATGATTCTTCAAAGTTATTAGCCAAAGAGACGACTCTAACGCATTTAGTATCTTTCTTTGCAAACATTTTAAAAACGGGGTCATCTTCGTCTCTTATAGACTTGACCGACTTAATTTTCGACAAACTGATGGCTCTATATTCTTCTGTTGTTATCACATTTCCGTCAAGGACATAGATAGTATACTTTTCATAATCCTCAATGGATTGTAGCGAATTGTTCACTACCAGTCTGTTTTTGGTATTTGTCTGCTCAAACGAAATATTATCGGTATTCTGAGCAGCAGAATTATACGCTATAACTATGAATATAGCTAGAAGTATTTTTTTCATATATAGTGTTTTATAATATTCGAATTACTTTACGCCCGTAATTGTTATATGTGCTATTTCCGGACTTGTGTCAATATCCGTTAATCTGCCTGTTTCAGGATCCATTACAATTAGAGAGTAGTCCGGGTTATAACCTACAATGGCGACGCAATGAATATCATCAGGATTGTCAACCACGATCATTCCAAATACAGGATATCCCGAATTCAATGCAGCAATAATTGTATACTCATTTGTCGCATAGAAATAATGATTAATCAAGTCTATCGTTTGAGCATAGTTTAAGCCGTCATCCGTAATAACAACTGAATAATTCTGGTAGCAATGTAAGAATAAGGTCTCTGCGGTTATAATTTTACCTAAAATTTCAGAAATATAATTTAAAGAATATATTGTGCAGGAATTTGCTAACTGTGTTGTGATATTATCACGAACATTAGGCAGTAAGTATTCTCCTGGTCTGTGTACATGTATTGTTCCAATTGGTTGCACGATTCCAGGATTTGAACCAGTACCGCCACCCGAACCTCCTTGATTACCCTGACAATCTCCGTTACATCCCTGCTGTCCGCATATAGGGCATGTGACTGTCGGATTATCAGGTTCTTCCGGATCTGTCGGAGTTTCAGGTGTGCATATGCATTCTTCTTCTATACGACCGCATTGCGGGCAGAAGTAATAGAACTCCCCACCTCCGATTTCCTCTGGTGGAGCACCGCAATTCGCACAGTAACCGTTATTAAAATTCGTCAATGTGCTGCAGGCATAGCAATAGATATTATTATCTTCTCCAGAAGAATATCCATTGTCACCACCTCCGCCGCGAGTATGGACATGAGAAGAAACAGAGAATCCAAACTTGATTGCCATTCTATTCTCTCCCGACATATTAGAGGAGGTGTCAGCACGCATGTGCAGTCTATGATAATGTGAATTATGTACTTCGTACGCCTTGAAGCACCTGCCGGTTTCCGTAGAGAACATCATGACGCCCCTGAAATCTGGTTTTTCACCAAAAAAGACAGCCGGGCCTGCATTATTATGTCCCACAGTAGTCACGACAAAACGAGACATAGCGCCTGTATAAGTGTTTTTCTGAACCACGAGAAAACTTGAGAAAGATACACCACCCTCCGTCGCAATTTTTTTCTTTCCTGCAGTAAGTTGCAAAGTCGCACGATACATCTTTGAATCAACAAGATTGGCAGCGATGGTCACAACTCCGTTGCTGATTTTAATTTTAGCGCTTTCCCAGTCGGGGGTGATGTTTTCATAACGGGACGGAACAATGGATTTTGTTGAAGGTTGCAGATATTCAACCAAAGACAAGCCATGCGAGTTGTCCTCAAAATAACGTTTCGCCTGCTCTATTGTAAAGGATTCCTCTTTTTGGATTCCGTCAAGTCTGTCCGAGCAGGAGTAGAGAACTAATGACAGGGTCATTACAAGACATATCATCGGAATGATATGATAAGAGTGGTAAGGATTATTAGCCATAAGCTATGATGTTTTTTGCGGTTAATAATGGTTTCCCGTACAAATATATAGTATTTGTGTTTTTAAAACAAATACTATATTCAGAAAAATCAGCTATTACTTAATGAATAATCTGAATTATTGCATA
>CAMGTS010000115.1 GCA_946062035.1 uncultured Bacteroidales bacterium | reverse complement strand
TGTCTGTCTGTCTGTCTGTCTGTCTGTCTGTCTGTCTGTCTGTCTGTCTGTCTGAGAGATTATCGCGCCGGTCTCGGCAAATGTCAACAGCATATCCCTATAATATTCATACTGTTTTTGGCGCGCTTCGATCTCTGCGGGAAGGCCAATATTCAAGTCGGAGCAGATGAATTCGAAGTTGTCAAGGACCTCGACCAGTCTGCTCTGTATATCTACCGGAGGCACAGGTACAGGGAATTCGTTTAGCATCGGTCGTCTGATCGACGCAACCGATCCCTGAAACATTGTTTTCTGGATATAGGGCAGGAATGCCGATCTCATGTAATGGAAGTAGTACCTTGGCAGAACGTCCGGCGTGTTTATATGGATACGATAAGCTCTCTGATGAAGAGCGTATTTACCCTCAACATAGTGGAATACCTTCCCAACACCTACGCCGTCACCTGCTGTAATTATAGCAGTTTCGTCAAACTCATACTCGTTTTTGCGCAACGGCTCCTGAGAGCGTACATAAAATGGATAAAGTCCTTCATCAAGTCCCTCGTTGGTGTTACTGCTTCCTGTGCTAATATCGGCTATCTCGGCAAGTTTTCGCCAAATTAGGTCACTTGCCACCCCCCCCATTTACGTCAAATTGCAATAGCATATCCCGATAGTATTCATACTGTTTCTTACGGGCTTCAAGCTCCGCTGTAAGCTCCGCTGTAAGCTCCGCTGTAAGCTCCGTGAAATTGTCCAGAATACGGACAATTTCACGCTGTACCTCCAATGGAGGAACAGGGATAAGCAAATCTAATACTTTAGCCATGTCAGGGTGCTTTATTCCTGATCCCCTGTAAAAAGTGTCAACTTCTTTCCCGACCGACATAAACCAATAGTAGAGGTATTTATTGAGCAGCCTGTTTGTGTCACTTGAAGTCATTATTCGATTGTCAGCTGTTACAAACTTACCCTTATAATACTTAATGCAGTCTGTTACTGCGCGTGATTTTCCCCACGGCATAGTAACGACCTCTCCTTCTCTAAGACTGTCGCCAGCTTTTTCTTCGGTTGTCCACCCCGTTTGCTCACCTGTTGAGAGCAAGAAAACATCACCGCCTTCTTCCTCTAATGCGAATAAATCAGATGCTAACAAGTACGGATAGTTAATTACTTTCGGTTGCTTTATCCTATCTACTGCATTGAACTTTTTGTCCCAAATCGTTAATGACCAAAGAGGCGCTTTTTCCACCCCATCCGGGCAATATTCTTTTATCAGCTCATCCAGTCGGCTCATGCTTCATCCCCCTCGATTTCCGCTATTATAGCATCTATCGCTTCGCGTAAGCTCGCCTCGCGTGCAACTATTTCGGCGATCTCGGCGTTGAGCTTCTTAATATCGATCTTTTCGCGTGTATCCTCCGCCTCAATGTAGGTAGAAACGGAGAGGTTATAATCATTTCCGGCGACCTCGGTATAATCCGCAAGGTGAGCAAAATGCGGTATCTCGCTGCGGTTTGCAAAGGTATCAACTATGCGGTCCATATTCGCCTTGGTCAGCTTATTGTTGTTCGTGACCTTGATGCACTCGTTCGTTGCGTCGATGAACAGCACCTTGTTATCGGGCTTACCGCGCTTCAAAACCATGATGCAGGTGGCTATCGAGGTGCCGAAGAAGAGGTTTGAAGGAAGCTGTATAACGCAGTCGATGAAGTTGTTGTCGATAAGGTATTTCCTGATCTTCTGCTCCGCACCGCCGCGGTACATAATGCCTGGGAAGCAGACTATTGCCGCCGTGCCGTTCGGAGCGAGCCACGAAAGGGAGTGCATTATAAAGGCAAGATCCGCTTTGCTTTTCGGCGCGAGCACGCCTGCAGGAGCAAAGCGAGGATCGTTTATGAGCAGGGGGTTTTCGTCGCCTGCCCACTTTATGGAATACGGAGGATTAGAAACGATCAGCTCAAAGGGCTCGTCATCCCAATGCTGCGGGGAGATGAGCGTATCCTCGCAGGCGATATTGAACTTATCAAAGCCGATATCATGCAGGAACATATTGATGCGGCAGAGGTTGTAGGTGGTGATGTTGATCTCCTGTCCGAAGAACCCGTTTCGGACAGCGTCGTGCCCGAGCACCTTTTCCGCCTTCAAGAGCAGCGAACCCGAACCGCAAGCGGGATCGTAGACCTTGTTGACCTCGGTCTTGCCGACCGTTCCGAGGCGCGTCAGCAGCTCCGAGACGTCCGCCGGCGTGAAGAACTCGCCGCCCGATTTTCCGGCGTTTGAGGCATACATGGTCATGAGGTATTCGTAGGCGTCTCCAAAGGCGTCGATATCATGATTCTTTACATCGCCGAGGTTCATTTCACCTATGCCGTTCAACAGCTTAACCAGCTTTTCATTGCGCTTCGCGACCGTTGCGCCGAGTTTATTGGAGTTTACATCGAAATCGTCGAATAGCCCTGCAAAGCTCGATTCGGAAACGCTGCCCTTGGCGGAATTCTCGATATGGTTGAAGACGGTCTCAAGCGTCATGTTGAGGTTCTCGTCACGGGGAGCCATTGCGCGGACATTGCAGAAAAGCTCCGAAGGGAGCATGAAAAAGCCCTTCTCCTGAATAAGGCCATCGCGGGCTTCCTCAGCATCGGCGTCAGCCATCTTAGCGTAATCGAAATCTGCGTTGCCGGCAGCCCACTCGCCTTCGTTGATATAGTTCGTCAGGTTCTCGGAAATGTAGCGGTAGAACATCGTGCCGAGCACATAGCTCTTGAAATCCCAACCGTCAACGCTTCCGCGCAAATCATCCGCTATCGCCCATATTGCGCGGTGAAGCTCTTCTCGCTCCTGCTCTTTTTTGATGTCTGCCATGTTTTATTGATTCTCCTCTGCGATTATTTCCCTGATATGTTTGCTGTACCGTTCCTTTACGTTCTCTTGTGAGAGCCCCTTCATTCTGCTTCCGAACTTAGCAAGCCGGCATAGCAGCTATCCTTGCACAGTATCGAAGCAACAGGCTCGATGATATTGCGCTTCCTGCTTCCGTTCTGAGCGGTGAGGTAGACTCTGATCCCTGCATTCGCGAATATAAAAGTTAAGTTATACATTCATTTTGAAGCAGTGGCTTCGTAAATCGCGCTTAACTCTTGCGGCTCAATTCTGCGACCAAAGACCTTTTACCGTTTTAAAAAGCTTGTCCTCACTCCAGTTTTCAATGTCGTCAATCAGGTTGATCTGCATCTCCTTGCACCGTTCACGAAGTACGAGTTCGTTTATGCTTCTCTCGATTCTTGGAGCTATCAATACTTTTTTTGCATACTTGCCTCCAAAATTGTTTGCAACACTCTGGAGTTTATACAATTCATCAACAGCAACATTCCCGTTTTTACATGATACAAATACCGGAACCATTCCGCGCATCATTATAACATCCACCTCATTCTCGGCATCTCCTTGCACATTACTATTGTGAATATCGCCGTCCCAATCAATAAGGACGCCCGTCATCACATCATTATATGTTGGATTGCCGTTCTTCTCTCGAGCTTCGCATGCTGCTAAATATATTATTAGTTCAAGAACCTGACCGCTCTTTGTAAGGCATCTTTTCACCTGCTCGTTCTTGTATTCGATGTGAATAGGCCGGCTTCTGTTGAACTCAAATGATCTGACCAATCCTTCGTCTATAAGCTTGTTTATCAAGTCGTACCTGAACAGGAAACCGTTCCGCCCATGGTTTTCCATATGAGCCGAAACTACCTCTCTGGCCGCGACAGTTACCATCGGGTTGTAAAATGGCTCTCTGTATAGTTCGGCAGCTGCAAGCACATCCATTTGCCAGTTCCATACTCCGCAGTCTGTACGACAGATCTCCCACATGGTCCTTATATCCTGTTTAAACTCATCATCCAGATTCCAAATATGAGCTCCGTTTTCTTTTTCATAATCATAAACGATCTTGCCGCCGTAAAGCCTGATATTGTCTGCCACCGAGTATCTGAGCGGATTATCTTCAGATATCTTCTCACCGTCCATATCGCAGTCATAGGTGACGCCGCTGCGAATATTGATATAGTGAACCTGAACATTTCTGTCCCTGTGGCGTTCGCAGACAATTCCTGCGGCGAAGATATAAAGATCCTCTCCGCCGGTGATGTCAATGATGCAATCCGGATATAGATCAATAATACTTTCGAGTGTTGAGATTATCGCTGCAACATTGTTCTTATCGACTATCTTGCATTGAAAATCGATGTCAAAGCCATGCTGTAGAAAGAAATCGTGATACCTTTCCGCATGCTTTTGAATCATATTCTTTTGATAGCCTATCAGAATGACTCGGTCCGGGGCATGTACAATACTTGTGCAGATGTTTTCGGCAACGCTCTTTTCAAAAAATTCGATCAGCGTCATTGTTGTTCCCTCCAAATCTCAGGCAAGATTTCTACAATAATTATTGATCTTCCGCCTTTTTGCAGTTTTCAGCAGGGACTATCCGATACCCAAGCTTAACTATGAGCTTAAGAGTTTCGAAGGCCGTTTTTCTGTCGTAGTCCTTTTCGCTTTCTTCAAGTTCATTGTATGGAACAAGTAAAGGCGTCGTCTTTTTGTCCATGTCTTTTTTCTCGCCGTAGATCCACCCTTCGGAGATCCTTCCGGCAGCCCAGACATCATGAACGTTTTCTGCTATTAGCTCGGTAAGCGCTAATAGCTCCTTCGGAAGTTCAATGTTACTGGTATCAATGGGGGTAGGGTTGTATTTGTTCATTTTTCTCTCCTTCATATAATCACGCTATCGGTTTATAGGCTTCATTCAGATTATTTCGATTATTCTACCCGAATCACTCAAATTCGGGATAATCGTACATTTTGAAATCATAGGAGCGGAGGCCCTTAGCGGGGTATCCCGTT
>CAMGTS010000114.1 GCA_946062035.1 uncultured Bacteroidales bacterium | reverse complement strand
AGGACAAACTGAACCTGAGTAGCCAGAGAAATAGCAGATAACGAATTCTGATCCATATATCCGCAAATCCGCTCTCCATCGCCATCAAGGAAATATCTTTGCTATGGATGGGAACTGACGGTTCGCCAAGAACTTCCGTACCGGACAACGCCTTTTCCCGTTCCTCTAATAATTCGCAGAAATACTTTATTCTCAAACTGTTGAGATAGTTCCTGAAACCTGATTTCTCCGCCATCGCATTTGAAAGGTAAGTTCTGTTGCTTCCAACCATCAACGCAAGTTTTGTCAGGCTTATAGAGGGGTCCAAATAAAGTTTTTTACTCTCCATAACTTTCTCAATACGCTTCCAAAGTTCCCTCAATCTATCGGGTCTGAAGTAACAAATGCGGCATTCGGGCATAGAAAAATCAAAGTAATCAAGCGATTCTGATTTTGAGCCGGCAGGAATAGTTTTGCCTCCGAATACTCTTTCGATAAAAGTTTTCATAGTCGGTTATTTTTTATGATTAATGGTTTGATATAATCCTCAACGGTCACATTTTCACGCCTTTGCAAACGGGCGTTGATATTCTTGCACCATTTGGCGGGTGAAAGTCCGATGCAGCTGTTAAATGCGGATAGAAACGCTGAATTGGAGTTGAATCCCGATTTTTCGCACATTTGCAGGACCTTGATTTCAGCTTCGTTTAGATAAAGATTGCATGCGTACCTGACTCTATAGTAGTTGCACAACTGGTTGAAATTTCTCGACAACCCTAAATTGATCGCCCGTGACAGATAATTTCTGTTTGTCGCCACGTTTTTCGCGACATCCGCAATTTTCAGATTAGGATCCAGGTAGGGTTCATTGTTTTCGAAATAGATTAGTACACGTCGTAGTATGTAATTGAACTTATCGCCCTCGTCTTCCAATAACGGAGTTTTAATCTCCACCTCGTCCGCTATAGGATATTTGTTTTTGACATTCCGTTGATTATTTCTTAATGTATGCCTATTGCCGCCAATCAAAGAGAATATTCTTTCCAACATTCCGTATAATCGCTGTGCCATATATATTCTTTTATTTGTTTTACTCTTTTGTTCAGAATTATCAATTCAAAGTTAGGGCACAAAAAAAGTCCCTTCTCCACACTTTGGGAGAAAGGACTTAATATTTTGATAATCACAGAATTGTCCCGATTGCGAATTAGCTAATTCGCATAATTCGGAGTGTACGACATTTCCGCAATCAGCTTCAACTATTTCTTCGTCATCGCCTCGAAGCCTTGACCGTAAACACTGCTTACCGTATTCATGGAGATAAATGCATCTTTATCAATCTCACGGACTAAGCTATACAGGGTATTCTGTTGGGTCTTATGCACGACAACCATAAGCATCTTGTTCTCATGTTTTGTATACCATCCCTCACCGGAAAGGACAGTCACTCCTCGTCCGAGTTCTTTTGTTATGGCATCGGCGATTTTTTCATAGTTTTTGGAAAATATGAACGCCTGGACAGATTGTTTCTTGCCGGAAAGCACCATATCTATAATCGCACTTGTAGTCGCAACGAGCATATAACCGTAAAGCACTGTACTCAAGCGCATTCCTATCGTTTCCTTTATCATCAGCCCGTCCGGCCCCATAACCTCCTTGGCAGGAATCAGCAGCGAGGAGGTGATAATACACAAGTCAATATAGAGTATCACCTTGCCCGGTGCTATATTATGATATTTTGCGACCATGAGCGCAATGATATCGGTTCCGCCTGTGCTGCCTCCCTGGGTAAAACTTATTCCTATTCCGAGTCCTGCAAGCAGACCTCCGAAGACAGCGGAAATGAGTTTACCGTTGCTGATCGCAATCTCATTAATAAAATCCAAAGGCACGATGTCCGGAATAAACTGCAGAAATAGCGATGTCACTATGATTGCGTAAACCGATTTCAGTCCGAACGCCTTTCCAAGAACCTTAAGTGCGATTGCAAGCAATATCAGGTTCACTACAAAAAATGTGATGCTGACAGGTATCTTCAATGAATAGAAAACTATCGCCGCAAAACCTGTAACACCGCCTCCTACGAGATTATTAGGAATCAAAAAGATATCCCAACCCAACGAGTAGCACAGAAGACTTAAGGTGATTATCAGATAACTTTTCACCTCCCTCAAAACTTTCGATGTTGAAAGTTTATTCTTCAATGGTTCAACCATATATCTAACCTAATAATAAAATCACTCCATCTGTTTACAATGCGGACCGCTCTCCGTTTTTTGAGAGCATTTCCGACTCTTTCTTAGCTTTTGGCCTCTTCTTCGGTCGTGTCTTTATCTCCTCGAATCTCTCGCCATATACACCCAATACCGCACCTACAGATATAAATGCCTTAGGATCTATCTCCTTGACAGTCTTGGTAATCTGATTCATTTGGGACTTCCTTGCCACAACTACAAGAACCTTGTTTTCCTGTTTTGTGTACCAACCGATTGAATTCAATGCGGTTACTCCTCTGTCCTGATTTATCAATGCGTCCCCTACTTCATTGTACATACGTGTAAATATCAATATCTGCACTGAGTTTGTAGAACCGGTCAGGAAGACATCCAACATCTTGGAGAACGCTATAGTGAAGATATATCCGTAAACGACATCACTGAGTCCGTGTCCCGGAAGGAAGAGAATCGAACCCACGATAATGAAATCGGAATACATAAACACTTTACCTGGAGATGTATCATGAAACTTGCTCAACACAAGCGCCAAAATATCAGTACCGCCCGTACTTCCTCCCTTAGTGAACACAAGATATATTCCGAAAGCCGCAATCGTACCGCCTATCAAAGCGTTGATCAGATTATCCTCAATATCGGAAAGATTTACTACCCAACCTATTCGAGGGAGCAGCCATAGGAACAACGACGACATGCCTATACAATACAAGGTCTTGAAGCCGAATACCGGGCCGAGTATAAAAGCCCCGACAAATATTAAGGCCGCATTTATAACCAAGTAGCTCACAGACATCGGGATAAGTCCGTTTGTCGCATACTGGATAATTGTCGTTATACCCGTCAGACCACCTCCTGACAACCCCTGCGGAATCATGAAAGCATTCCATGCAAAGGCATACAAAAACACTCCGAAGGTGAGCAGCAGATACTCCCATGCGACTTTGGTAACCTTCTTGAATTCCATAGTACTTTTGCTTGCAGTTATTACATTACAACATTAACTATTCTTCCGGGAACAACAATCACCTTTTTGACACTTTTTCCGTCCAGATATCTCGCTGTTTCAGGAGCCGCAAGGACAGCCGCTTCTACACCTTGCTTATCCATTGACTTCGGAAGAGTCAGTTTGAACCTTGTCTTGCCATTGAATGATACAGGGTATTCGAAGTCATCTTCTCTTGTGTACTCCTCATTATAAGCCGGGAACTCAGCGAGAGCTACGCTCTCTTTATTACCTGCAAGACTCCAAAGTTCCTCTGAAACATGAGGCGCAAATGGAGAGAGAAGAATAACCATAGGCATAAGTATATCCCTCTTGTTGCACTTCATGCTTGAAAGCTCGTTGACTGCAACCATGAATGCGGAAATAGAGGTGTTGTAAGAAAAGTTCTCTATATCAGTATCTATCTTATTTATAAGCTTATGCAAGATCTTAAGCTCCGCTGGCACAGGCTTCTCATCCGAAAGGGCGAACTCACCAAGACCTTCGCCGCCTCCGAAGAACAGTCTCCAGAATTTCTTAAGGAACCTGTTAACGCCGTCGATTCCCTTTGTATCCCATGGTTTGCTCATCTCCACAGGGCCGAGGAACATCTCATAAAGTCGCAATGTATCAGCGCCATACGAATCGCATATAACATCAGGATTAACCACATTGAACATCGTCTTGCTCATCTTCTCCACTGCCCAACCGCATATATACTCCCCGTTCTCCAGAATAAACTCCGCATCCGCAAAATCCGGTCTCCACCTTTTAAACGCCTCTGTATCAAGTTTATCATTATGAACAATATTGATATCCACGTGCAATTCGGTCGTGTCATATTTATCTTTCAATCCGAGCGATACAAAAGTGTTAGTGTTTTTGATCCTATATACGAAATTCGAACGGCCCTGAATCATACCTTGATTGACAAGTTTCTTAAATGGCTCTTGCTCAACTACATACCCTATATCATACAGGAACTTGTTCCAGAATCTCGAATAGATAAGATGCCCTGTCGCATGTTCAGTACCGCCGACATATAAATCCACGCTCTTCCAGTAATGATTCGCTTCATCACTTACGAGAGCATTGTCGTTATGAGGATCCATATACCTGAAATAATATGCGCTGCTGCCGGCGAATCCGGGCATTGTACTTGTCTCATAAGGATATCCTTCATATGACCAATCCTTTGCCCTCGCCAATGGAGGTTCACCTGTTTCGGTCGGCTTGAACGACTCTATTTCGGGGAGTCGCAACGGTAGTTTATCCTCCGTAAGCGGAGTAGCTATACCATCTTTGTAATAAATCGGGAACGGTTCTCCCCAATATCTCTGACGTGAAAAAATAGCGTCCCTAAGACGATAATTCACCTTTCTATGACCTATGCCCCTCTTCTCAACCTCCTCTATGGCGGCCGGAATCGCCTCTTTGACACTCATTCCGTTGAGGAAGCCGCTGTTGCACATTATGCCGTCCTTTGCGTCAAAGCTCTCATCGCTTACATCACAACCTTCGATAAGAGGTATTATCTTAAGCCCGAACTTCTTTGCGAAAGCGTAGTCTCTGCTGTCGTGAGCAGGTACTGCCATAATCGCCCCCGTGCCATACCCTGCAAGGACATATTCCGAAATCCACACAGGGACTTTCTCTCCTGTAAAAGGATTTGTGGCATAAGAACCTGAAAATACTCCTGTCACCTTATGTGTCTCGGTCAATCCCTCAGGCGCGGTCTTTTTTTTTACCGCCCCTATCAATCCCCCACC
>CAMGTS010000113.1 GCA_946062035.1 uncultured Bacteroidales bacterium | reverse complement strand
TCTCGGCTGAAAAAATGTCGGAACGCTTTTTCTGCCCTCGACTTGCTGTTTATTTCAGCGGTAGTATTTACAGGGAAATGCTTCAAAGGTAGCTTTGGAGCACTTTTAGTTTTTTATTTACCTAACTTAGAATCAGCAACAATTAAACGAAATAACATCAGTAAATTTTGTTTAAATTGCGATTGCAAAACTTATTTGGCTTATGAAAAACCATTTCAAGATGGTATTGTTCGTTCTGATAGGAATCACCCTCATTTCTTCTTGCACAAAAGAAGATGCGCTAAAAAAATCAACCAACGATAAAGAGCAGTCTGCCAGGCAGACAACGGAGATAACTTTGGAAGAGGCGCAGGCTGACCTTGAGTCGCTGCTTGCGGATATAGACAATCCTCTGTCCCGTGCAGGCGGCAACTACAGACGAATCAAAGAGGCTTATTCTCTTCCTGTCAATGGTGCTGAAACCCGCTCCGATGATTCGACCCATCAATTGGTTCATATTTTCAACTTTGAAGACAATCAGGGTTACGCGATCATGTCAGGCGACAAAAGGATTCCGTCATTGTTGGCATTGGCGGAAAAGGGTTCGATTACTAAGGACAAAGCCATCGACATTCCGGGAGTAGCACTGTTTCTCGAAGGTGTAGAAAATATGTATTCAAACGTTCTTCGTGCTCCGGGCAATTGGGAACCGATAGATACTACTATGGCGAGTTTGCCAGGCGGGTATGCAATTATTGGAGATTGGGAAAATACTGTTTATCCTCAGTATGGGTTGTGTTCTGTTAAATGGGGACAGAATTCTCCATACAATAAGTATTGCCCTATAAAAGAGGGAGAACCAACAGCAACAGGTTGTGCCGCTACAGCGATTGCACAGTTAATGTCTATACATATATCCCGCATCATATAACGGATATTCTTTTCCTTGGGAAAAGATGAATTCGTATATAGATATATTTCACAATCAGTATGATACTGTTGGCAAAAATGGCATTGCCAGGTTGATGCAGCAATTAGGACTGAAAGCAAATTTGGATATGTCATACGGAGAGGAAAGTCATGCCGATGAAGAAAACACAAAGAGGACTCTTAAAAATTTCGGGTATAGCCAATGGGGCACTCACAAGGGTTATGATCTTACAGCAATTGCGAATGATATTAAGTTAGGCTATCCGGTATTATTGAGTGGATATAGTCATAAGAAAACAGAGTATTTCGGTGGAATTAAGGTTGGCGTTAAATATTCGCATGGTCATGAATGGCTCGTACACGGATTATTGGAAAGGACGAGAATTACAAGTTATTATAACGACCTTGGAGTCCTTGCAAGTACAAAGATTGAATGCCATACATATTTACTTTGCAATTGGGGATGGGATGGATTCAAAAATGGCTATTACTATAGTGGAGCCTTTAATACAAACGGGGGTCCATCCTATCCGGATTCCGAACCCTCAACAAGATCATCTGACACTCTTAAATATTATCAACACAAATTGACAATTTTTACTGGTATCCGTAAATAGCATATTTATATGAAAAATATTATACTCCTCATTTTTGCTGCATCAATACTTTTGCTACTGCCATGTTGTACAAAATATGATGACATGGGAGATCCGTTTGCCGAAATAGAGATTGATTGCGTCAACATAGAGTTGTCAAAAATCGGTACAACTGGTATTATGGGTGCAACTATCCCTGCTGAGGGTAAATCTTTCACAATCATACCAAAAGGAAAATATAAAGATAAGAGCAATGAAATACATATGTCCGTTAATGGTGAGGGACATATTGAAGCGCAAGCAAATTTTTCTTCTCCTAATCTATGCGATGCACCGATACTAAGTGGTGAATGGGGCGATATTCGATACAGAAGACTCAACAATCAAGATACCCCTATCGCTATTGACATTCAGATAAATGCAAATATGGCAGACGAAGAAGGTTCTATTTTGATTATTATCGGAAATGAGTTTGAGAAGGTCAGAATAGAACTGACACAGGAGGCATCAGCACTTTAAACAGTAGTAAACGAAACAGCGGAGTCCGGAAATATCGGGCTCCGCTGTTTCGTTTCTATCTGCCTGACAGCAGGCTACTTGGATTTGCTGTATTTAGCCGCTTCATTCACAAGGTTCTTGAAGAACGGAAGGAATCTCATATCACCTGAATAGACAAAACCTTCCGGATGAAACTGAACGCCTACGATTTTCTTGTCACCCGGCTTCTCTATGGCCTCCACAACTCCGTCAGGGGCGACAGCTACAACCTTAAGACCTGGAGCCACATCCTTGACAGCCTGATGATGATAAGAGTTTACCGAAATGCTATCAACCTGCAAAAGATTGTAAACCAATGAGTTCTTGTCAATTTTTATAGCGTGTGAGCCGTAGTTGCGCGGAGCTTTCTGACTATGCTTCAAGTTGGTAGGAACCTGAGACGGGATATCCTGATATAAAGTGCCTCCTAAAGCGATATTAAGCCCCTGCTCACCTCTGCAAATTCCAAGAAGAGGAATCCCTCTTTCTACCGCTCTCTTAATCAGAGAAATATCAAACTTGTCACGATCAGGGACAACTTCACCGAGCTGACGCAAAGGCTGCTCACCGTACAGTTGCGGATCGAAATCCTCTCCGCCGGACATGACAAGTCCGTCAATGCTATTCAATATATCTTCGATTTGAGACATATCCGTTGTCACAGGAATCACAAAAGGAACACCGCCCGCTTCTCTTACAGACTTGATATATGTCATCCCCACGCAAGCCGTAGTACCATCTATATAACCCGAAACGCCTATAACGGGTTTGTTCTGCGCAGTCGCTTGATTTACAGATAAAACCAAAAGGGCCGCTAATATCGGCAACAATAAATATCTTTTCATATCGTCTTTTTTCAAAAATTATTAATCATGCGTTTCATTTCCGTCCTCACATACGAAGTTCTGCTTCATCCATCCGCCGAATGACTTCTCTTCGCCCTCTCCGAATTCCAGACTCAGACCTTTGACATTACCGCTCTTCTGGCAAACCTTGAAAGTAACATTGAAAGCGTGTCCGTCACTACGGAAACTGTATGTGTTACCGTTGACATGTTTCAAGACATTCTTAAATCCCGGCTGCCCCTTTCTCTTGCCAAGTTCGAAATAGAGCGAACCATTCTCCTTTGTAATATATATGTCACCAAAAAGCTCATCCTTTACATATTGCCCTGCGAAAATTGATGGATCAGCGACTTCCGGTACAAGTTCCGGTTTAGGTTGGGCCGCTCTTTTGGCGATACGCTCTTCGCTTGATTTCACATAGGAATCCCAATACTCTCCGCTCCAGTCCTTCAATGGAGCAGGAGCCTCACGAACCAAATCGATGATTCTTCTCATTATAGCATAACGAGGGTTAGCACCAGACTCACAATTAACAAGGATTACTCCGGCGAGCTTATACTCAGGAACATAGAAGCACAAAGCCGTCATTCCCCAAGCGGTACCCGTATGGAAAAGAAGCCTGTAGTTATTGTTCTGTTCTATAAACCAGCACATTCCGTATGTTCTTGTTGAAACGGAATCCTGACCTGTAATAGTATAACCTCTGTGCAAAGGAAGCATAGCCTTGCGAGGCATAACAACTGTCGTGTCGATCACATTACCCTTTGAATCCCTATTTACGATATAGCCATTATTGCAATGGAACTGGGCGTATTTGATAAGATCCTCGGCGGTAGAGCAAACGCTACCGGCCGGTCCTATCGCCGTAAGCCATGCAAGAGCCTGCTCATCAGCATAAAGAGGCAGTGTAGCGACTTTGCCATCCTTATCGTATGTGTAGTCGTGAGGAGTAGCGACATTCTTCGCATTCGCAAAGCCGTCACCGTTCATTGTGGATGAAGTCATTCCGAGCGGTTTGAAAACTCTTTCACGCACATTTTCCTCCCAACTTTTTCCGGTAACTTTCTCAATAACCTTCTCGGCTACTACAAACGAAATATTGTTGTAGTCATAATCTCCACGGAAGCTGAAACCAGGTTCCAACTCACCGAGCATCTTGTAGGTATCTTCCCTATCATAACCGAGGCAGCCGAAATATGTACCAGCCTCATTTGCAAGACCTGTCGCATGCAGGAAAGCGTCTCTTACCAACATATTCTCAGTCACATAGTCATTGTTCTTGAACATCTTGAAATCAGGCAGTATATTCTTGACGGTATCGGTCCATTTAACCTTGCCTTCATTCACGAGCTGAGCCATTACGGTAGCCGTGAAAGACTTAGATACCGAAGCTATCTGGAATAAGGTGTTGGTCTGTATCTTTTCGCCAGGCTTGTTCACCACACCCTTTACACCTGCGCCGGTAAGACTACGGTTGTCATACCTCATACCTGCGAATCCTATTCCGTCTTTCGGACGCAACTCCTTGACACCGAAACCTTTTTTGAATATTACCTTATTATCCAAAGAGACTGCCATAGCGAAGCCCGGAATCTGCCATGTATCTTTGACCCCCTGAGCATATTTCTCAATGTCGGTTACAAGCTGTTTCTCTTGTTGTGGAGTTTTCTCCCAAACCTTTTTGGAAGCCTCCTGTGCCTGCACCGGACCGCACAAAAGGCAAAGTCCCGCCGCAACTAAAAGAATGTGTTTTTTCATATTATGTAAAAATAAAGTTTCACTATTAACACCTTGCATCTCATACGCACCGCAAAAGTGTGTTATCAAAGATAGCAAAAAGTCGAGAGCAGAACTCAAATAAATTGAGAGATGCGAAGGATTTATAGAGCAGGAAGCCTCAAGCTTGCTTGAAAGGCAGACTGCTCTATAAAGACTTAGGCAGAGTTCAGCTTGCTGAGCTATGCCGAGACGCATCTCTATCTGCCGCCGACAGGCGGAACATAGTAAAAAGTCGAGAGAGCAGAGTTCAGCTTGCTGAGCTATGCCGAGACGCATCTCTATCTGCCGCCAATAGGCGGAA
>CAMGTS010000112.1 GCA_946062035.1 uncultured Bacteroidales bacterium | reverse complement strand
TATTTACCGAGTCTCTCGACAATTTTTGTCTCTGACTGCTGGATAATCACAAACACTCACATTACAAACAATACCACGATTATGATTATCGCCAAAAGGATAATAAGGTTAATGTCCATTGTATTAGTTTATATAATTAATATTGTCAATTACCTGTGGTTCAATACGGGACAAACACTCATAATTCTACGTAAGACCTATGACCGGAAATGATAGAATTAACCGATTTTCTGAACCGTAACTATAATGCTGTCCAATTTCACGATTCTCACCTTATGGCCTACCTCTATGGTAGACTTGTCATTTGAAACAGCCTTCCAATCGTCACCATCGATTTTAACCCTGCCCGTATTCTCTTCATCGCTAATCTTCTCCGAAACAATTCCAACTCGACCAATGATAGCCTCTGCATTGGTTTTCACCTCTCCCTTTCCATTCTTATTGAAGAGCCTGATAATCAACGGTCTAAGGAATATAAACGAAAGAAGTGTTATTACGGCGAAAACAGCGACCTGCCATGTGAACCCAAGCCCACAGGCTGCGGCGACCATCGCCCCCAATGAACCGAACGAGAAACATATCACAGCAATCCCCGCCGTAAAAATCTCAATTATAAAAAACAGTAAGGCCGCAATCAGCCAGATGTGCCACATACTCATAACTCTATGATTTTTAAGATATTATCTCATGAGTATCAATCCAATGTATTTCCTGTAGTACTTTCAGCTTCATCCGGCAGTTTATAATGTCGGAATACCTGATGACACCCATTTTATCTTC
This sequence comes from uncultured Bacteroidales bacterium, assembly GCA_946062035.1. Classification (GTDB taxonomy): domain Bacteria; phylum Bacteroidota; class Bacteroidia; order Bacteroidales; family UBA932; genus Egerieousia. The sequence goes on along the minus strand of CAMGTS010000112.1, from coordinate 4,204 downwards.
AAAGTTAACTAAAAAATCGTTTGTCAATGTTCGTATTGTATTACAACTGCATCATGAGCCATTCTAAGATGAGGTCCTTGAGAGTATCGTGCCTATAGAACTCCTTCTTGAATCCCCATCCGTGATCGCCCTTCGGGAAGATATACAATGCGGCCGGTATGCCGTATCTCTTCAAGGCAGAGTAGTACAACACAGAATTCATGGTATCAACTGTCTGATCATCATCGCTCAACAGCATCAGTGCGGGCGGTGTGTTTTTGTCTACATAAAGTTCAGGAGAATATTTGCATATCATCTCTTTCTCTACAGCTCTCGCCTTCATAAGGTTTCTCATGGTAATAGTATTGGTGACCTTAGGATCGGCGGTGATTACCGGGTAGAGCATTACAGTGAAATCAGGAAAAGAGAGAGAATCCTCCCTGACAGCCGATACGATCGCAGCAAGATGTCCGCCCGCCGAACTGCCGAATACACCGACTTTCTTTGGATTGACTCCCCAAGCTTTAGCGTTGCGTCTTACAACCCTTACGGCTTCCCTTCCATCCTCAAAAGGTACTTCATCGACTCCTAAAGGAAAGCGATAGTTGCAAACGACTCCTGTGATTCCATGCTCGGCGAGCCACTGCGCTATCCAATACCCTTCTCTCGGGTTAGCTAATGCATGATACCCGCCGCCGGGATAAAGAACAACAGCCATTCCCGTATTTTCCACATTATCCGCCGGATGATACACAATGATTTTGGCTGTGTCAGCTCTTCCGTTTGAATGAGGTGCTCCGTCAGGCCACAGGTTGATTTTTTCATATACACCATCTTGCGCATAGCAAAAAGCAAATGTGCAAACGAGTAACAATAAGGCGCTCAATCTTTTCATCGTAATATTTCTTTATCAGCCTCCATGCTGGGCGGAGGTTAGTCATCGCAATATACGTCATTTTCTTTTCCAAGGTTTATTCAGTAGTGAGTTTTATTATCTTTGAAATCTTAAACAACAGAAAAACGGAATTTCACACAGGCGGAGCGCAACTGGATGGATTTCCAGATGAGTATCCGCAGAGTGACAACAGATTTTGCATTATGTTTCAACGTGCGATCAACGCTTGCGTAAAATTGGTTCAGAGATATTTGCCTGAGCCCTTTATTTTTGCCATCATATTGACATTGGTAGCATTTATCATAGTTATTCCGGTCTGCCATCAGACACCGTTGGAGGCCATCGAACACTGGGGTAACGGCGTATGGGCATTGCTCGGATTTGCGATGCAGATGGCTTTAGTGCTTGTATGCGGCTCGGCACTTGCAGCCGCCCCTATCGTCAAGAAAGGGATCAGCCGATTAGCCTCTCTGCCAACCACTCCGTCAGGCGCAATCGCTTTAGTCACAGCTATCTCATCAATAGCGTGCTGGCTCAACTGGGGCTTCGGACTTATTGTCGGAGTTATTTTCGCAAAAGAAATCGCACGCAAACTCAGAGGGGTCGACTACAGACTTCTGATAGCTTCCGCCTATAGCGGTTTTGTTGTCTGGCATGCAGGTCTTTCGGGTTCGATTCCTCTTTCTATGGCGACTCCAGGGCCGGGTTTAGGCGAAATCACACTCGGCACTGTAACAGAGCCGATAGTGATTTCCAAAACTATTCTCAGCTATTATAACCTTGTAATAGTTTTCCTTGTCATAGTGGCTTTGGTGGTGGTAAATTCTCTTATGCATCCTAAAGGCACAGAGGTAATTACCGTTAATCCCGCCCTATTGGAAGAGCGGGAAGAGAATCTGAAAGAAGAGAATGACACCCCCGCAAAGAAACTGGAGAACAGCAGACTTCTGTGTTGGATTATCTCTCTTATGGGTCTTTTATTTTTGATTATCAAGATAGTAAAGGGTGGCTCCGTTGATTTGAATTTTGTGATAATGCTATTTCTTTTTCTCGGAATCCTTCTCCACGGAACAGCCATTAAATATGTCAGAGCATTCGGTAATTCCGCATCAGGAGCTGCTGGAATTCTGCTCCAGTTCCCTTTCTATGCCGGAATCATGGGGCTGATCATGGGCGTCGGCAAATCCGGAATATGCTTAGGTTCAGAGCTTAGCAACGCATGCATAGCTATTTCCACACCGGTCACATACCCTTTGTTCACCTTCCTAAGCGCCGCGATTATCAATGTGTTCGTCCCATCTGGAGGCGGCCAGTGGGCGGTACAGGCTCCTATCATGTTCCCTGCAGGAGCAGACCTTAACGTTGACCCTGCGCTGACAGGTATGGCAATAGCCTGGGGAGACGCATGGACAAATCTGATCCAACCGTTTTGGGCTCTCCCTGCGCTTGCGATCGCAAAATTGAACGCAAGGGATATTATGGGATTCTGCCTTGTCGACCTGCTCGTTTCGGGTATTATCATTTGCGGTGGCTTGGTAATTTGGGCCATTTAGAGACAACATTTTTGTATATTTTTACAAATTGACTGAGTTAATGAATTATCAGCATATACTTGAATCGATATATGACGAGATCCGCCCTTTCGAAAAGGAGGGAAAACAGGCCGACTATATCCCCGCTTTGGCGAAAGTGAACCCTGACCAGTTCGGAATCTGCCTTACGACCATAGGTGGAACGTCCTACAAGCTCGGCTCAGCCGAGACCCGCTTTTCTATCCAGAGTATTTCGAAAGTCTTCTCCCTTGCCTATGCGCTTGGCATACTTGGAGATGATATATGGCGGAGGGTTGGCAAGGAACCTTCCGGAACAGCTTTCAACTCTCTTGTGCAGCTTGAGTTCGAACATGGAATTCCGAGGAATCCGTTCATAAACGCAGGGGCGTTAGTAGTAGCCGACATACTTTTGGAACATTTGGATAATCCGGAAGATGACTATCTGAGATTTGTGAGAGAAATAAGCGGCAATCCCACAATAGATTACAACATCGAAGTCGCTACTTCCGAAAGGGAGTCAGGATATCTGAACGCAGCCATCGCGAACCTGCTCAAATATCACAAGAACATCAATGGTGATATTGAGAAGGTACTGGGCTTCTATTTCAAGATGTGTTCGGTAGAGATGACTTGTTGCGACCTATCCCATGCTTTCCTTGCGTTTGCCAATCATCGCAAACCATTCAGTTTCAGTAGCGTAAATCTGACAGCATCTCAAGTCAAGCGAATAAACGCGATTATGCAGACCTGCGGATTTTACGATGAGGCAGGAGAGTTCTCGTTTCTCGTTGGGCTTCCGGGAAAAAGCGGTGTGGGCGGAGGCATATCAGCTATTTGCCCGTTACGATATTCTGTAACAGTCTGGAGTCCGAGACTTAATAAAAAAGGAAATTCCATTATGGGCATCAAAGCTCTCGAGCTGCTCACGACAAAGACTAAAGAGTCTATTTTCTGACCATGACTGAATCATCTATTCAAAACAACAGAGAGAGAGTCCTTTGCAGGGTTACAATTGTAGGAAGTGTTGTAAACTTCGCACTCGTGGCGATAAAATTCGCGGCGGGAATTGTCGGTCACAGCTCGGCTATGATCGCCGATGCCATACACTCATTGTCTGATTTCATTACAGATGCCATATTGCTCATCTTCGTACGCATGTCGGGAAGGGCGAAAGACGAGGATCACGACTACGGACACGGAAAATTCGAGACGCTTGCGACAGCGATCATAAGCATAGCTTTGTTTGCTGTCGGTGCCGGAGTACTTTGGGAAAGCGGCAGTAAAATAGTCGGATGGTTCAACGGAGAATCGCTCCGAATGCCTGGAATGGCCGCTCTTTATGCCGCTTTCGCTTCCATCATTTTCAAAGAACTTATTTTCCGCTACACTTTAAGGGCCGGCAAAAAGTACAACTCTGATGCTGTAGTCGCAAACGCCTGGCATCATAGAAGCGATGCGCTCTCTTCAATCGGCACGGCTGCCGGTATCGGAGGGGCGCTTCTATTAGGCCCAAAATGGGCTATTTTGGATGCTGTCGCAGCCTTTGTCGTAAGTTTGTTCATTATTCGAGTGGCGTTCAAGCTCTTTAAGCCTTGCATAGATGAACTCTTGGAAAAATCGCTACCTGAGAGTATTGAAAATGAAATTATTAAAGAGGTACTGACCTTCGATGAAGTTCACGAGCCGCATAATCTAAGGACTCGTAAGATCGGCAACAGCTACGCAATCGAACTTCATATAAGAATGGACGGCGACCTCTCCTTATGTGCGGCGCACG
>CAMGTS010000111.1 GCA_946062035.1 uncultured Bacteroidales bacterium | reverse complement strand
CTGAGAGAATAGAACCCATTACAAACGCTCCCAAAGCCTCTGATATATTGGCGTTTAATGAAATCACGACCATTAGCAGACAAAGCCCCAACGAAACGACTATCAATGTTTCGCCCGACAATAGCTTGCGCAGTTTCCTAAAAAGCGTCGGAATAAGATAAATGCCACCGGTAAACCACAACAAAAGGAAGATACTGATACTGAATATCTTCATAAACAGTTCCTGCCCGTTGAATGTCTTTGATATCACAAACGTAGGAAGAAGCACGAGCATCAGGATTGCGACCAAATCCTCGCTGATCAAAGCTCCGATCGCAAGTTGCGATGACTTCTTGCCACCTATACCCAAATCCTCAAAAGTCTTGATAATGATGGAAGTAGAGGATATCGCCAACATAGCCCCCAAAAAGATCGATGTCAGTTGTGACCAACCGAAGATCTTGCCCACCAAAAATCCCATGGAGAACATCATGACGGCCTCTGCGAAAACCGCGATCGCTCCTGGTCCTCCCACTGTTTTTAGTTTCTTGAAACTGAACTCCAGCCCCAATCCGAAAAGGAGAAATATCACACCTATCTTACCCCAGAATTCCACGCTTGATATTTCTGTCGCCGTCGGAATGAACCCTATATAGGGGCCTGTAAGAACCCCGGCTATGATATAGCCCAGAACGAGCGACTGTTTCAACGCCTTGAAAATGATAGTCACTACACCCGCAACTATCAATATCAGAGCCAAATCGTGGAGCAAAGGGGTCATAGGAATCTGTATTAGTCAGTATATCCCGGTCTTCCGAGCAATCTGTATAGCTCGTTCTTATAGACATCTACACCAGGTTGGTCGAATGGGTTGACACCTAAAATGTAAGCCGATACCGCACATGAAAGCTCAAAGAAATAGAACAACTGCCCCATATTCCACTCATCCACCTTGTCTATTTTCAGATAGATATTCGGCACTCCTCCGGAGACATGGGCGAGTCTTGTTCCTGTTTCAGCCTTCGAGTTGATCTCTTCCAATGTCCTCCCCTTGAGATAATCCAAACCGTCCAAATTATCCTCGGCCTCCGGAATCTTCACCTCAACCTCCCTGCTACCGGCGAGAATGGCGGTCTCGAACATGGTTCTCTCGCCATCCTGAATATATTGGCCGACAGAGTGAAGGTCAGTCGTAAGGTCAAGGCTTGCAGGGAAAAGCCCTTTGGTCTCTTTTCCCTCGCTTTCAGCGAAGAGCTGTTTCAGCCACTCACCAAGGTATTTTAGTTTGGGATTATAGTTCACGAACACCTCAATCTTCTTGCCCTGTCTGTATAAGGCATTCCTTATTGCGGCATATTGTATCACAGGGTTCTCATCCGACTTGTCATTAAGCAGTACGTTCATGGCATCTTTCGCCCCTTCAACAAAACGCCTGATATCGCATCCGGCCATGGCAATCGGCAGAAGACCCACAGATGAAAGGACTGAATATCTGCCGCCCACAGCATTCGGAACAGCCAACGAACGATAGCCATACTTTTTGCACATCTCTCTCAACGCCCCTTTTTCCCCATCGGTAACAGCGACTATCCTTTCACGGGTGACTTCAGGTCCGAAACGCTCGAGCATAACCTTTTTCAGGATTCTAAAAGCGATCGCCGGCTCTGTCGTTGTCCCCGACTTGGAGATTACTATCACACCGAACTCCTTGTCTTTCAGATAGCCAAGAAGGTCCGACATGTAATCTTCCGAAAGACTGTACCCGCCGAAAACTATTACAGGTTTCGGTTTCATCCCTCCGAGAGAGAAAGTATGCGAAAGGGCCTTAAGAGCGCACTTGGCACCCAAATATGATCCTCCGATTCCTATCACGACAACAGCATCCAGTTTTCCGGCCCACGATGAAGCGATTTCGTTACACTCTTTTATGACATCATCGACATACAACGGAAGATCTATCCATCCCCTCATATCCGCACCTTTACCTTTGCCGGACAACAGCAGTTCCATCGCCTCATGAGCCTCACCCAAGAGCACCTTCATACTCTTCTCCGGAATGAACCGTGTAGCACAATCTGTGAAAAGTTTAAACATCGTCAAAATAGTTTTTCAGTCAGACTCCTAATTACGTATGGCGGATATTTGTCATTGTGAAGAATATCGTAAACCGCCTCAGCGATAGGCATATCCACTCTAAAACGCTTGTTAATCTCGTTAATGCAACGACTCGCATAATAACCTTCGGCGACCATACTCATCTCCATCTGCGCGGTTTTCACCGAATATCCCTTACCGAGCATATTTCCGAAAGTCCTGTTGCGGCTGAATTGCGAATAGCCTGTTACCAACAAGTCACCAAGGTACGGTGAACTCGTCACATCCCTATTCGGATCCGGGTGCGAAACGTTCAGGAAGTTCACCATCTCCTTGAAAGAGTTGGTCATCAGGACCGCCATAAAATTGTCGCCGTAGCCCAAACCGTGGCAGATTCCCGCCGCAATCGAATATATATTCTTCAATGCGGAAGCATACTCCACTCCATATATATCCGTTCCCGGGGTCGCTTTGATATAATCGCAGGCAAAGACATCGCACAATTGCCTTGCGGTCTCGATATACTTGCTTGTCAAAGTCAGATATGAAAGCCTCTCCATCGACACCTCTTCAGCATGGCACGGGCCGCTCACCACTCCGATACGGGAGAATGGAACATTGTGCTGAAAATGAAAGTATTCTGCTATAGTCTGATAATTTCCCACAAAACCTTTTATCGCTGATACAAGAAACTTGCCCTCCAATGAGACATGGAGATTCTTCATCGTATCAAGGAAATATGCAGACGGCATACAGAAGACTATAACGTCCGAACTCTCGACAACCGCATCTATATCGCTTGACATGTCTATCCTCTCAGGGTCAAGAGTGACCGCCCTCAGATAAGCGTTCCGCCTGTTCTTTCTGATAAGCTCTATCCTCTTGTCATCTCTAAGATACCATGATATCTTCTTCTGATGGTTCAGAAGAAGTTTTATCAATGCGGTCGCCCAACTGCCGCTTCCGACCATCGCAAACCTCAAATCTGTTCTTTCGAATATTTCCATTCTACGGTTTTTAAAATTAAATCTTCTGGCTCATCGCGGCCTCTACCGCAAGAGCGTCGCACCTTTCATTTTCAGGATGCCCGGCATGTCCTTTTATCCAATGAAAAGTCAAATTAAAACCTTTGGCAAGTCTGTCAAACTCAATCCAAAGATCCGGGTTCTTTTTATTTTTAAAGCCGGTCCTTATCCACCCGTCCAACCAACCCTCGGTAACAGCCTTCACGACATAGGATGAGTCCGAATAGACATGAACTACGGCATCTTTCCATTTTATAGCTTTCAGCCCCTCTATGACCGCCGTCAGCTCCATCCTATTGTTTGTAGTAAGAGGCTCACCGCCTGAAAGTTCCTTATACAGTGCGCCGCATCTGAGTACGACTCCCCACCCTCCGGGGCCGGGATTACCTCTCGACGAGCCATCCGTAAAAAGAAGAATCGGCTCACGCATTTTCTTCCGTGTCAAATTTTACAAAACGCCTTTCAGGGGCAGGCTTGATTTCATCCTGTCCCGGTATCTGCGCCGTCAGGGGATCCGAATGTATTCTGTCGTATCTCTCTCTGTTTCTGTAAATATCTATAGCCAAGTATATAGCGGACATCATCGAGCGCGGATTAGCTTTTGACAGCCCCGCAATATCGAATGCAGTTCCGTGATCGGGAGATGTCCTTACAATAGGGAGACCTGCAGTGAAATTCACACCAGAATCAAACGATATCGTCTTGAACGGGATAAGCCCCTGATCATGGTACATCGCTAAAATCGCGTCGAATTTACTCTGCATCGCCGCCGCGAAAAAGCCGTCGGGTGGGTATGGGCCATAAGCCTCTATTCCCTCGGCACGAGCCTCCTTGACAGCCGGTCCTATTATTGAAATCTCCTCTTCGCCTATAAGCCCGTCGTCACCGCCATGAGGGTTCAGACCTAAAACGGCGATCTTAGGCTTCACTATATTGAAGTCCCTCTCCAAAGAGTTCTTCATTATCTCAAGCTTGCTGACAATCAGGTCTTTATTTATAACGGAAGAGACCTTTGAAAGAGGAATATGCTCGGTAACAAGCCCTATTCTCAACCCTTCTGAGCACATAAACATCAGACCGTCCGTCGCACCGAATGTTTCAATAAGATATCCGGTATGCCCTGCGAACTTGAAATTCTCCTCTACAACCCCTTTCTTGTTGAAACGTGCGGTAACGAGAACATCCAAATACCCGGCTTTCATATCTTCGACTGCGGCATATAATGCATCTACAGCCGCCTTTGCGCCATCGGCGGTCAGCACCCCCGGTTCTACTGGAGAGTGGTCCGAGACGCAATTTACAATATTAACTCGCTTAGGATGTGCGTCTTTAGCTGACGCTATAACGTTAGTATTAATATTTTCTGTTTCGGGGATCAACTTTTTATAGTACCCGAATGCCTTTGAGGAGCCATACACCACAGGCGTAAACAAATCGAGCATTCCCGCATTTGACAACGCCTTAATTATAACCTCGTATCCAATACCATTCGTATCTCCCTGAGTTATTCCTATTACAATCTTTTGCTTCATTTCCTGACATTATAAGGTATCATTCAAAGTTAGTAAAAAAGTTTGTTACTTTTGTATCAGGCATACATTATGAGCGACATTCTCTCTACTGACATAAAATATCTGCCGGGGATAGGCCCCAAAAGGGCCGAGCTTCTTGCACAGGAAATCGGTGTACATACCTTCAGGGATATGCTCTATTATTTTCCTTTCCGTTGGATCGACAAGTCAAAGGTCTATCCGATAAGTTCCCTTGCGGCGGAAAATTCCTATGTCCAAATCAGAGGCAGAATCATCTCAGCCTCTATGGTCAACGGGAAGAAAAGAAGATTTGTCGCGATAATGGAAGACGCTACCGGCCGGATCGAACTCGTCTTTT
>CAMGTS010000110.1 GCA_946062035.1 uncultured Bacteroidales bacterium | reverse complement strand
GGGTGAGCGATTTCAATGGCTATATCAATATGGTTCACCCGGAACTCTCATCGCCGGGAGCGGTCTCGGAACTCGGAAACTGCCCGATGACAGGCATTTACAGCATGACCGAGAAAATGAAAAGCGGATGGTTCGGAATCAAGGCTATCGTCAAAATAGAGCACACACTTCTTGAAAAAACTCTTCCGTTCATCCAAGAGACTCTGCCTGAGGATATTCTGAAGCGCAAGGGACTTTGCTCACTGCAATATGCCCTGAAAAACATACACTTTCCGGAGAGTTCCGAAGCATTGAAAGAAGCTCAGAAGAGGTTGAAATTCGAAGAGCTCTTTTACCTGCAGCTGAGTCTGTTGAAACAGAAACACGCAAGAGCCGAAAAATTGGGGGGCATAGTCATGACCCATGTCGGAGAGAATTTCAACAAATGCTATAACGCTCTGCCTTACCCGCTTACCGGAGCGCAAAAAAAGGTCATCAAAGAGATGAGGGAGGATATGAGAAGCGGCCGACAGATGAACAGGTTGCTTCAGGGGGATGTCGGCAGCGGCAAGACCCTCGTTGCTGTCCTTCTCTCTCTGATCGCTATTGACAATTCCTGCCAGGCGTGTATCATGGCACCAACAGAAGTTCTCGCCAACCAACATCTTGCAAGCATATCTAAATTCCTTGCGCCTACGGGGGTCAAGGCCGCCCTTCTCACGGGAAGTACCAAGACAAAAGAAAGGAAGGATATTTTAGAGAAGCTGCAAAGCGGAGAGATAGGAATCATAGTCGGGACCCACGCCCTCATCGAAGAGCGAGTGAAGTTCAAAAGATTAGGATTGGCCATCATAGACGAGCAGCACAGATTCGGCGTAGAGCAACGTTCAAAGCTTTGGAACAAAGGTGATTCAGAGCTTTTTCCCCATATCCTTGTAATGACGGCGACACCTATTCCGAGAACTTTGGCTATGACACTGTACGGAGACTTGGATGTCTCTATAATTGATGAACTGCCTCCCGGAAGACAGCCGGTAAAGACAATCCACGCATGGGAAGCTGAAAAAGGGAAAGTGTTCGCGTTCATGCGCAAGCAGATCAAAGAGGGACGACAGGTATTCGTGGTTTATCCTCTGATAAAAGAGAGCGAAAAGATGGACTACGAAAACTTGGAAAACGGATATATGGAGATTACCAAGGCGTTCAAAGCTCCAGAATATATCACGGCAGTCGTACATGGACAGCAGAAAAACGAAGATAAGGATTACGATATGCAGCTCTTCGCCCAGGGCAAGGCACACATCCTTGTCGCCACTTCGGTAATCGAGGTCGGCGTAGATGTACCGAACGCATCCGTCATGGTTATAGAAAGTGCGGAAAGATTCGGGCTCAGCCAGTTACATCAGCTCAGAGGAAGGGTCGGAAGAGGGTCGGCTCAATCGTTCTGTATATTGATGAGCGGTTATAAGCTAAGCAAGGAGAGCAGACACAGATTAGAGCTGATGTGCCAGACCAATGACGGTTTCAAACTTGCCGAGGAAGATATGAAAATGAGAGGACCGGGAGATATCGACGGAACATCCCAAAGCGGGCTCGCAATGGATCTCCACATAGCCTCACTCTATCACGACAGCGCCCTGATGGAAAACGCCCGTGCCACCGCTCAACATATTTTAGATGAAGATCCTACGTTGCAAAAACCTGAAAACAAGAAGCTTGTAAGCCAACTCAACACATTGCGCAAACAGGGGCTGACACCTGTGGATTATTCTCAGATAAGCTAAAGATCATGCGGTCGCCATCCGTTCTCAGGTATGACGAACCGCCCAGGCGAAAGTTAAGAGTTCGCGAACTCTTTGAGTTTCGCTATTTCCTCCGTCCAAATATCAGGATTCGGAGTCTCGAGAGTCAAAGGTATATTGTCGAAACGAGGGTCCTGCATTATAAATTTAAATGCGTCCATTCCGATTTCTCCAAGTCCCAAAGACTCGTGTCTATCCACCTTTGAGCCTAAGCCTTTCTTGGCATCGTTCAGATGCATTCCCCTCAAATACTTGAAACCCACGATTTTATCAAACTCCGCAAAAGTTTTGTCGAACGCCTCCTTAGTCCTGATGTCATAACCTGACGCAAAAGCATGGCACGTATCGATACACACACCCACCCTGCTCTTGTCCTCAACTTTGTCGATAATCGCAGCAAGATGCTCGAATTTATAGCCAAGATTTGTCCCCTGTCCGGCAGTATTCTCGATAACCGCAGTCACCCCTTTGGTTTTGCCGAGAACCATATTGATTGACTCCGCTATTCTTGCGATACATTCATCTTCGGATATCTCTTTCAGGTGACTGCCTGGATGGAAATTCAACCTGTCCAATCCCAATAATTCGCAACGGGTCATCTCATCCAAAAAACTCGCACGGGATTTGGCAAGCCCCTCATCTGTAGGGTTTCCGAGGTTTATAAGATAACCATCGTGAGGAAGAATATCGGACGCTCTATAATCATTCTCTTCACAGGTCTTTTTAAACAGCTCTATTTCACTCTCCGTCAAAGGTTTCGCCACCCATTGCTTTTGATTTTTTGTGAACATCGCAAAACCTGTCGCACCAATGGCCTTCGCATTCAACGGAGCATTCGCCAACCCTCCGGAAATACTTACATGAGCACCTATTATCTTCATGACTTTTCTCTTCAAAAAACAAACCGGAAGCAACTTGCAAATCTGTCAATGCTCCCGGCCGTCTAATCAATTATTTATTCTGGGGCTTGAAATTATCCTTAAGGGTCACTGTCCTGTTGTAGACATGAAGCTCGTCCGTACTGTCCGGGTCTTTCATAAAGTAACCTGTTCTTTCGAACTGCACGGCGATACCGCTGTCGTCCTTGAGAAGAGCCGGCTCAGCATACCCCGTAATAATCTTCATTGAATCAGGGTTAAGATATTCCTTGTAGTCCTTGCCTTCAGGGATAGAACCCATAAACGGCTCGGTAAACAGCCTGTCCACAAGTCTCACTTCCAATTTTTCCGCTGAATCCACTGACACCCAATGAATTGTTCCCTTAACGCTTCTCCATGGGCCTGCTCCGGCCTTGGATGTAGGGTCATAGGTACAGATTATCTTTGTGATATTTCCGTCAGCGTCCTTTATAACTTCCTTACACTTAATGATATAAGCGTATTTCAGGCGCACCTCGCCACCCGGCTGCAGACGAAAATATTTCTTAGGAGGATTCTCCATAAAGTCAGCCCTCTCTATATAAATCTTGCCGCTGAACGGAATCCTGCGCTTCGCACCCTCAGGATCAGCTGGATTAAGAGGAGCTTCAAACCACTCGACCTTGCCTTGCTCCCATCCTTCAATCTCAACCTCGACAGGATCCAAGACAGCCATATATCTGTTAGAACGTGCATTTAAGTCTTCTCTTACGCACCACTCCAAAAGTGAAAGGTCGATAATGTTATCACGCTTCGCCACACCTACCTTATCGGCGAACCTCTTGATACTCTCAGGGGTATAACCTCTTCTTCTGATTCCGCAAATCGTAGGCATGCGAGGGTCATCCCATCCCCTTACAAAATTATTTTTCACGAGTTCGAGAAGTTTTCTCTTGCTCATTACAGTATATGTAAGATTAAGTCTTGCGAATTCGTACTGATGTGAGTGGAAAATTCCCAACTGCTCTATAAACCAATCGTATAGCGGCCTATGGACATCGAACTCCAAAGTACAGATGGAATGAGTGATACCCTCTATCGAATCAGACTCGCCGTGGGCATAGTCGTACATCGGATAAATGCACCACTTGCTGCCGGTCCTATGGTGAGGAATGTAGTTGATACGGTACATTATAGGATCACGGAAGAGCATATTAGGGTGCGCCATATCAATCTTGGCACGCAAAACCCTCTCGCCCTCCTTGTATTTGCCGTCTCTCATTCCGCGGAAAAGTTCGAGATTCTCTTCAACGCTTCTGTTTCTGAAAGGGCTCTCGACTCCAGGTTTCTGTACTGTTCCCCTATTCTCTCTTATCTGCTCTAAAGTCTGGTCATCGACATAAGCCAACCCCTTCTTTATCAGTTCCTCCGCCCAATCATACAACTGCTGGAAGTAATCCGAAGCGTACCTCTCTTCAGCCCACTCGAAACCGAGCCACTTAATATCATTCTTGATGGAATCCACATACTCTACGCTCTCTTTTGTTGGGTTTGTATCATCGAATCTGATATTCGTCTTGCCTCCATATTTTTTTGCAAGACCGAAGTTCAGACAGATGCTCTTGGCATGACCAAGATGCAAATATCCATTAGGCTCTGGAGGGAAACGGGTCAGAATGCTCTCACACCTACCGTTCTTAAGGTCATCCTCCATTATTTCTTCCAAAAAATTAAGGGAACGAGCTTCTCCCTCTTTCTTAATATCTTCCATAAACCTGCGTGATGATTCTATTACAAATATACTGCAAACCGAAAGTAGAAAAAGCGTCGTCACATTTTTTCTGCTGAGGTGCAGCGTATATATGCTTACAGCACAAAAATACCGGAATGTTTTTCCGCTTTCGGCCTGCTATATGTTTACACCGCAAAAATATAAAACTAATGGGAGAATTTTAGCCGATATGCCACAACTTTTATTTTGATTTACTATATTGTCGCAATTATGACAAAATCAATGACAGGCTATGGTAAAGGGGAATGCGTCCTGTCCGACCACAGCAAGATAACAGTGGAAATCCGCTCACTTAACGGTAAAAACGCAGAAATCAACCTAAAGGGAAATGGTGTCCCTAAGGAAAAAGAAATAGAGGTAAGAAAAGCTATCGCTTCAAAACTGGTAAGAGGAAGCATAGAGTGTACCGTCAACCAAAGTTCTGAAGAGGCTTCACTCAACAAGAAGATTGATTCTCAGATTGTCGGGAGCTATTTCAGACAAGTCAGGGAAATTCTTGAAAAAGAGTGTGGCACAAACATTGAAAATCAGGCCATAAATGCCGCCATCCTCACTTCGGTACTTAAGTTTCCGGATGT
>CAMGTS010000109.1 GCA_946062035.1 uncultured Bacteroidales bacterium | reverse complement strand
CAATCCCTGCCGCAGATTATTCACGACAGGGATAGTTTCAATTTTATTTATCGGACCATCAAAAGATTTCAGCGAGCATACAACGTGCGCTGCCTCCACCGGCCGTTTCGATAGAGCTGATTTCCGGGGCGACTATTCTGACCTTGTCTTCCAATTGAGCCAATTGCTCTTCCGTCAACGAGTTTTTAGCGGTTGCGCTCATGACAAGAAGCTTGCATGGCTTACCGTCTTCATCCTTCCCCTTAAGTTCCAACATGTTGCCCGCAAACGAGTGCATCTGTTCGAAAGAAATCTCGACTATCTCCTTGCCGTTTTCTTCCAAAAGTTCGATAAGCCTCTCACGCTCTTCGATATCCGTAACCGAGTCAAGGCAAACTACCGCAATGTCGCTACCGACGTGCATCATGACGTTTGTATGGTAGATCGGAGTCCCTTCCTCATCCTCCGCATTGAAAAGAAAGTATTCATAATCAAGCTTTTCCGCCCACCGCTCCAACACATTTTCGCTTGAACGGGGTGAAGCGCAACAGAACGCCAACTTAGCTTCACGGTCCAAGATCAAAGATCCCGTACCCTCCAAGAATGCGCCGTCCGCCTCTGACGGAGTAAGATCGATTATCTTATCAAAAACCTCTTTATCAAGAGCGTTCTTCAGCTTTTCCCTCTCTAAGCGTCTGTTGTTAGCAAACATCGGATACCAAACAAGTGTCCTGAGATTCTTGCCGTCTTTGTCTTTTTCTAAATGGGTCGAGAAGCAATTGTTAGGGAAGATAGAATCCGGGGTAAACGGTTCTGGTGTGTCCTGCAGAACTTCAACCTCTACACCATTATCCCTCAGCAGCCTGACATAAGAATCGAATTCTTCGACCGCCTTGCGTTGGATCTCCAGTACAGCGTCCTCCGTTTCCGCTTTTTGCTGAAAGGCGTTATTACCCGCCGTCTCCTCGTTAAAGGCAAAACGGATCGGTCTGACCATTAATACTTTATCTGTTGTCTGCATATCTATTGTTTTTTTGTGATCAAGACATTGCGATAAGAACCATAATCTGAGCCATAAGCACCCTTAAAAACATACTCAGCGGATAGACCGTAGCGTATGAAATCAACGGATAGCTGCTCCCCGTCACGTCTCCCGAAAAGGCAAGCGCAGGCGGATCTGTAGTACTGCCCGCCACAATACCCATAAGCGTCAGGAAATTCAACTTGGTGCAGAGCTTTGCTATAATACCTATAATCATCAAAGGGACTATGGTTATTATAACTCCGTAGCCGACATATTTATAGCCACCTGATACCAAGGTCTCTACAAAGTCCCCTCCGGCACCGAGACCGACAGCCGCCAGGAAAATGGAAATTCCAAGCTCCCTCAGCATAAGGTTGGCGCTCTGCGTGGTGTACATGGCGAAGTGAGATTTATGTCCGAAGTAACCGAAGAGAATCGCGACAATAAGAGGCCCCCCCGCAAGACCGAGTTTGATCGTCTGAGGAATTCCAGGTATTTTAATAGGAACAGATCCCAACAGGACACCGCAGGCGATTCCCCAAAATATAAACGCAAGCTGCGGTTTGTGCAGGTTCTTAGGGGTATTTCCGAGAAGCTCTGAAAGATTTTCCACACCCTCTCTATCACCCACTGCGACAAGAGTATCACCGACGAATATATCTGTGCTCCTCTTCGGCACGATGGCGATTCCGGCCCTAAGTATGCGGGTTATGCTCACCCCATAATCCCTTCTTACGTTAAGTTCTCCTAAACTGCGACCGTTGACCTGAGCCTTTGTTACAAGGATTCTTTTCGAAACCAACTGCTTCTCCAAGGTGCCCCATTCATGGTCTCCCATACCGGATATTTTCTTGCCGAAAAGAGGAATGACCTCCTCCATATATTTTTTTGAAGTTACCATCCTCGCCTTATAGCCCGCTTTCAATACCCCTTCGCTTGACGGTATAATCACTTTACCGTCAGTTTTGGCGATTCTTGAGATTATGATATGATGCTTATAGACAGACCTGAGGTCTTTTATGGCAACCCCATCCATTACGGAACCGGGGAGAATTTCCACCGAGAAAATTTCAGGAGAATCAATTTCCGCACCCGACTCGTCATCTAATTTTTTCTCTTCAGAAGCATAGCTGACCTTGAATAACACTTTGAGGATCAGCATAGAGCCGATGATACCTATCACACCGAGAGGATAAGCGACCGCATATCCAAGCCCCAAAGAGTTGCCGGCCGCCCGGAAAGACTCTGCGGCCTCAGGAGCGACAGTGCCGCTCGCAAGAATATCAGAAACAGTTTGCTCCGCCGCTCCAAGTCCCGGGGTGTTTGTAACCGCACCCTGCATGACTCCGACCATTGTAATCAGCGAAGTTCCTGTCACCAAATGGATTATATACGCACATAAGCAAGCGAGCAAGACGATGAGGGTCGCCCACATATTAAGTGCGAGACCTCCTTTCTTGAAAGAAGAAAAGAAGTTCGGTCCTACCGAAAGCCCTATCGCATAGACAAACAGAATCAGACCAAAGTCTTTGGCGAATGAAAGCATCTCCGGGTTTATCGACATTCCGAAATGGGCGAACGCAAGGCCGGCAAACAACACCCATGTAGCGCCAAGTCCTATCCCTTTCACTTTCAATTTACCCAAAAGGATTCCCACAGTAATAACAATCGCAAGAATCAAAATCGAATGGGCCACGCCATCAGACAAGAACAAATTGTACAACCAACAACTCAAAACCATAATCCTTACTATTTGCGCGCAAGTTAATAAAAAGGGTTGTACAGCCCCCTAAGCCACATTGAACTTCGAGCCGATGTTACGTTTCGCAAAAGCGGTCATCCATATTGTCCTGATAACGCAATGAACCGCAAACGCCAAATACAGAGCCTGTACCCCAATCAGCGAATCGAATGTGATGAATGTCAGAAAAAATCCGGCGACTGCGAATATCATGCAGTTCCTTATGCTTCTGGTTGCGGTCGCTCCGATATAGATACCATCCCACACGAAAGCCACGCAACTGATTGCGGGCATAACCCAAAGCCATGGATAAAACTGACGGGAGTCAGATATAACCTGCTGATTATCAGTCAACATCGACACAAGAAGCTTACTTCCGGCGATATAACATATTGTAGAGACCAGTCCGATGCCGAGACACCATCTGAATATAACCTTGACAGAAAGCCTCAGCGATGTCCGGTCCTGAGCGCCTATAAATCTGCCCGTCAACGCCTCGCCAGCATAAGCGAATCCGTCTATAAAGAACGAATAGAGAAGCAGGAGCTTCATCATTATCGTATTGACAGCCAATAGTTCATCTCCAAAATTGGCTGAAAATGAGGTAAATCCCGCATAGATACACAAAAAGCATATCGAACGGACGAATATGTTTCCGTTGATACCGAAAAAGCGTTTGAGATCCTTTAAGTTCAGGGCGGCCTTAATATTTATGTGCCTAAGCAGCCTGCGATAATATGTCAGAAAGAGAATCACGCAGAGTATCAGGCCGGTATATTGTGCGGTCAGTACGGCGTATGCGATGCCGGTAAAGCCATAATCCAAAACTATAGCGAAAAGAACGCTCAACGCCAAGTTCACGACATTTACCGTAATATCCGCAATCATCGGACTTACAGCATTTTGCATTCCTATAAAGAAGCCCTTAAAGACAAACAGTGACAAAGTCGCCGGTGCCGCCCATATTCGGATATAGTAATATTTTCTTGCAAGAGCCGCCACCTCCTCCGAACAAGGAATGAATTTCAATGCTACTTCCGCATAAATATATTGTATCAACAGGATTATCAAGGCAATGCTGACGGCAGTCCCTATACCCTGAACAAAAACCTTAGCCGCATCCGCCAAATCCCTTCTGCCATACGCCTGGGCCACCATTCCGCCTGTTCCGACCCTCAGAAATCCCATATTCCAATATAGCAGATCAAACAACATGGTAGAAATCGCCATTCCTCCTATCGCAACCGCATCGCCGAGACGCCCCGCCACACCAAGATCTACCATTCCCACCAACGGGACGGTTATATTCGCCAGAATGCTTGGCAAAGCCAGACTTAATACACTGCGATTAATCTTTCTGATTTTCTCTTTCATAAGGGGTAAAAACCTATTCTTCCGGTGCCCTATACTTGCCGTCATCCTCGAGCATCGCAAGGTAAGACAAGTATCGCTCTACTGAAATCTTTCCCTCCTCCACGGCAGCCTTAACGGCACATCCCGGTTCGTGAGTATGGGTGCAAGGGATAAACTTGCAGTTATCTTCTATCCTCAGCATCTCGGGAAAATAGTTGCTCAACTCCTCTTTTGAGAAATCCACCAATCCGAAACCTCTGATCCCAGGAGTATCCACAACGAATCCGCCGCAAGAGAGCGGATGCATTTCATAGAATGTCGTCGTATGCTTCCCTTGCTGATGAGCCTCTGAAATCTTGGCTGTCTTAAGTTTCAAAGAAGGATCAAGCGCACTTATAAGAGATGATTTGCCGACCCCGCTCTGGCCACTGAAAAGAACTACCTTCCCTTTGCACAACTCTCTGAGTTCATCTACATTAAGTCCGTTAACCACAGATGTTTCAAGAACTTTATAGCCGATGTCTTCGTAGGTTTTCGCAAAATCAGAAACCTCCCCCGGAAGATAGATATCGCTTTTGTTTACAAGTATCACCACAGGAACTCCGTATGCCTCGCAAGTAACAAGGAAACGGTCCACAAACTGAGGTTTTGTCTCAGGCTCACGAAGCGTGACAATGAGGAATACGCAATCGATATTGGCGGCGATTACATGATTAACACGGGAAAGGTTTGTAGAGCGGCGCACTATACAGTTTTTACGAGGTTCTATCTTCTTGATAGTACACGTTTTTTCTCCTCCTGATTTATCGCTACCCTCCTCATACTCAACTATATCGCCGACAGCTATCGGATTGGTTGACTCGCTTCCGGCAAGTCTCAGCCTGCCCTTGGTCACCGCGACAAACGGAGCCCACTCCGGAAGCTTCGAGAGAAGATAGTGACTGCCAGTATGTTTTACAACCGTCG
>CAMGTS010000108.1 GCA_946062035.1 uncultured Bacteroidales bacterium | reverse complement strand
TAGCTAAGGGATATACAGCAGAATACATTGAGGCAAAATTCGTGATTATGGGAATGGACAGTTTCCTGATAGAAGTAGGTGGGGACATCTATGCAAACGGTGTACAGCCGGACAAAACACCGTGGAAAGTAGGTATTGACCGCCCGGAAGACAACAACAACGACCCCGGAGCGCATATAGAGGCGATTATCAAGATTACCGACAAAGGGCTCGTGACAAGCGGTGATTACAGGAAATTCTATATGAAAGAGGGCAAGAAAGTGTCTCACACCATAAATCCAAAAAACGGTAAACCTGTAGAACACAACCTTTTAAGTGCGACCGTAATGGCAAAGGACGCGACCACGGCAGACGCTTACGCCACATATCTCATGGTTTTAGGATTCGACAAGGCAAAGGCAGTCGTTGAAAACAACGAAGAAATAGAGGCATTGCTGATATACGGCGACAATGAACAGATGAAGACATGGGTTTCCGAGGGGCTGAAAAGTGCAGTTTCAGAGTAGAGGTCAGGAGGGGGATTTTTTATAAATTTGTAGCATTGGTACATATCCTACACTCGTAGAGTTGTGCCTTAACAACGATTGAAAGACAATAAAACACCGCATAATGGAAAAACACATCGATGAAAACAAAAGGATCTCAAGAAGAACCTTTCTAAGAACTACGATAGCTGTGGGAAGTATAGCCTCCCTTGCGGCCATTGAGAATAAAGGATTCGCAAAAACCGCTATCACTCAAGGATATACAACAAGAGAACGATTTGACACAATTATCGCCAACGGCATAATCTACGATGGAGGAGGAAAAGCCCCGTACAAAGCCAACATAGGAATCCGGGACGGGAAAATCACCGCCATATCCGATAAATTGGGCAAAAACTGTGTTGAATACATCGATGCCAAAGGACAGGCTGTAAGTCCTGGATTTATTGATATTCACGGCCATACAGACACCAATCTTCTACAGGCGAACTTCGGTGACAGCAAGATTCATCAGGGTATCACCTCTGATGTGGGTGGCAACTGCGGCTACAGTCCGTTCCCTTTCTCTGATGAGGTTTATGAGAAGAGGAAGAACGAACTCAGATACGGTTTCCCTTTCTGGAAAAACGTAGACGGTTTCTATGACGCATTGAGAAAGAAGGGAATAGGTATCAACTATAAGAGCTATGTAGGGCATGGTGACCTGAGAGACATAGCTGTAGGAGATTATGATGTGTCGGCCACTCCTGAGCAACTCAAGAAAATGTGCTATATGCTTGAGGAGCAGCTTGAAATGGGAGTCTGCGGACTTTCTTTCGGTTTGGAATATACTCCGGGTTCATATGGACGGACGGACGAATTCATCGAACTTCTGAAAGTTGTCGCAAAACATGATGCGCTTTACGCCATCCACATGAGAAACGAAGACGATAGAGTTGAGGAAGCTATCGCAGAGGCTATCAGCCTTGCAAAGGCATCAGGCGCAAGGCTCGAAATCTCCCACCTGAAAGCCCAGAATCAGAACAACTGGCATAAGGTCCCTAATATGTTAAAGCTGATCCACGATGCCGAAAAGAGCGGAATGGATATCCACTTCGACCGCTATCCGTACACGGCATTCTCTACAGGATTGGATTGCTTTATCCCGTTGGCTCAGCGTCAAGGCTCTACAAAAGAGATTTTGGCAAGATTGGACAACCCGTCCGAAGAGAAAATCATCAGAGAGTACGCATTGGGCAGAGTCAGAAGATTGGGCGGCCCTCATTGCATCCTGATTGCGGCATGTTTCGCTCCGGGCAATGAGAAATATACGGGCAAATACTTGGACGAATGCTGTCAGATCGCAGGATTGGATATGTGGCCTACTATCAAATATCTGCTTAAGAGCGAGAAACTTGCGGTCAACATGGCCGGATTCGCCATGAAAGAGGACAATCTCAGGGATATCCTCAACGACCCTCTTGCCATGGTCATCACGGACGGCAGCGTATATTCACCTGAAGGATCTCTCAGTTTAGAAGCGCCGCATCCACGTTCATACGGGTCTTTCACCAATTATCTTGGCAAATACGTCAGAGACAAGAAGTTCTGCCCGTTGGAGACAGCGATTCCAAAATGTACAAGCCTCCCTGCGCATCAGCTTCATCTGAACGACCGAGGTTGGATTAAAGAGGGCTATTGGGCGGATATCGTAGTATTCGACCCTCAGACAATAGCTGATGTGGCGACTTATGGCAACCCTCATCAGTTCTCTGTAGGCATCGACCACGTTTTAGTTAATGGCTCGCATGAGATAGCCGGAGGCAAGAGAATCCCTAATTGTAAATTGGCAGGAGTTATTTTATAAAGATATGATAAACTTTAGTGAGCGCATTGATGCGCTAAGGAGGTCTCTTTGACTACGATAGCAAGGTCAAAGAAATAGCTGAAAAAGAAAAGGTCGTAGCCGCACCCGATTTTTGGGATGACCCTCAGAAGGCGGAACAGTTTGTAAAAAAGCTTTCCGGAGTGAAGTATTGGGTCGCTCAGATTGACAATCTTCAGAGAGAATCTGAAGACCTGTCCATCCTTGAAGAGATGGAGGCGTCGGAAGAGGAACTTGCCGAGGCCGAGGCGTCTCTGACCAAGCATTTGGAAGACACGGAGTTCCGCAGCATGCTCTCCGCTGAAGGCGACAATCTCGGTGCTCTTGTAAAGATAAATTCCGGTGCAGGAGGCACAGAGGCTTGCGACTGGAGCGCAATGCTGATGAGGATGTATTCAAGATGGGGCGAACGCAATGGATATAAAGTGACTGTCACCAACTTGCTTGACGGTGATGAGGCCGGAGTGAAGTCGGTCACCCTTCAAATAGAGGGTGACTACGCATACGGTTATCTTAAGGCAGAGAATGGAGTACACAGACTTGTCCGTATTTCGCCGTTCAACGCACAAGGGAAAAGGCAGACGACATTCTCTTCTGTTTTTGTCTATCCTCTTGTAGATGAGAGCATTGAAATTGTAATCAACCCGGCGGACTTAGAATGGGATACTTTCCGTTCAAGCGGAGCGGGAGGTCAGAATGTCAACAAGGTTGAGACAGGGGTCAGGGTAAGACATATTCCTACGGGAATCGTTGTGGAAAACACCGAGACAAGGTCTCAGTTGGACAACAGACAGAATGCGCTAAGAATCCTGAAATCGCACCTTTACGAACTCGAATTGGAAAAGAAAAGAGAAAAGCAGGCTGAACTTGAAGGGCAGAAGAAAAAGATCGAGTGGGGAAGTCAGATACGAAGCTATGTACTTCACCCATACAAACTTGTAAAAGATCTGAGGACAAGTTACGAGACGACCGACACTACTGCTGTTTTGGACGGAGATTTAAATGAATTCATGAAATCATATTTAATGAGCATTAAAAAATAGATTTATGGCATACCAGTATGAACCAATGTTTCAGATGGGTAAGGACACCACAGAGTATTACCTTCTGACAAAAGATTATGTTAGCGTAAGCGAATTTGAAGGTCATCCTATTTTGAAGGTTGATCCTCAAGGCCTTTCCGTTCTTGCGCACCAGGCTTTCAGAGATGTCAACTTCTTGTTGCGCCCGGCTCACAATGAGCAGGTCGCTAAGATACTCTCAGACCCTGAAGCATCAGACAACGACAAATATGTCGCACTGCAGTTCCTTCGCAATGCCGAGGTGGCCGCAAAAGGAAAACTTCCTTTCTGTCAGGACACAGGAACCGCCATTATACACGGTGAAAAAGGACAGCAGGTCTGGACAGGTGCGGATGACGCAAAAGCCCTTTCTGCTGGAGTTTACAAGACATACACAGAGGAGAGCCTCAGATACAGTCAGAACGCCCCTCTTACTATGTATAAAGAGGTCAACACAAAATGCAATCTCCCGGCACAGATAGACATTGAGGCCGGTGAGGGTATGGAATATAAATTCCTTTGCGTTGTAAAAGGCGGTGGTTCAGCCAATAAGAGCTACCTCTACCAGATGACAAAGGCAGTCCTCAATCCTGGGACGCTCGTACCGTTCCTTGTCGAGAAGATAAAGAGCCTCGGAACAGCGGCGTGCCCGCCATATCACATCGCATTTGTCATTGGAGGAACATCCGCTGAGAAGAACCTTCTTACAGTAAAGCTCGCATCCACACACTACTACGACTCTCTTCCTACAACAGGTAACGAGAGCGGACGTGCGTTCAGAGATATTGAGCTTGAGAAGCAGGTACTTGAAGAAGCACACAAGATCGGATTGGGTGCACAGTTCGGCGGTAAATATTTAGCTCATGACGTAAGGATCATCCGACTTCCTCGTCATGGCGCAAGCTGCCCTATCGGTCTTGGAGTAAGCTGCTCAGCAGACAGAAACATCCTCGCCAAAATTAATAAGGACGGTATATGGATCGAGAAGTTAGACGATAATCCAGGAAGGCTTATCCCTGAGGAACTCAGAAAAGCAGGTGAGGGTAACGCTGTCAAGATTGATCTTAACAAACCTGTAAACGAGGTACTTGCAGAGCTTACAAAGTATCCGGTATCTACCCGCTTGAGCCTTAACGGAACTATCATCGTCGCTCGTGACATCGCTCATGCGAAACTTAAGGAGAGACTTGACAACGGCGAGGGCCTTCCTCAATATTTCAAGGATCACCCTGTATTCTATGCCGGCCCTGCCAAGACCCCTGAGGGAATGCCAAGCGGCTCATTCGGCCCTACCACAGCCGCAAGAATGGACCCTTATGTAGACCTCTTCCAGAGTAACGGCGGAAGTATGATAATGCTTGCAAAAGGAAATAGAAGCCAGCAAGTTACGGACGCCTGCAAGAAACATGGCGGATTCTATTTGGGTAGCATCGGAGGACCTGCCGCAATACTTGCGCAGAACAACATCAAGAAAGTCGAGTGCATCGAGTACCCTGAACTTGGTATGGAGGCTATATGGAAGATCGATGTCGTAGATTTCCCTGCTTTCATCTTGGTAGATGACAAAGGCAACGACTTCTTCCAGCAGTTCAAATAGATACAGCTGAATAGAGTCAGATAATCCAAAGGGCGGCCGAGTCTAATCTCAACCGCCCTTTATTGTTTTATACTTCGTCAT
>CAMGTS010000107.1 GCA_946062035.1 uncultured Bacteroidales bacterium | reverse complement strand
ATCTCAGAAGCTGAAAAAGAACTTGACAATATGCTCAACGGCAAGTTCGGAAGCGCCGGATCGACTGTCGTAATAGAGCAGTTCCTCAGCGGGATTGAGGTCTCGGTATTCGTTCTCACCGATGGTGACAGTTATATGATACTCCCTGAGGCAAAGGATTATAAAAGAATAGGTGACGGCGATACAGGTTTGAATACAGGTGGAATGGGAGCCGTTTCCCCTGTTCCTTTTGCGACCCCTGATTTCATGAAAAAGGTGGAGGAACGCATCATAAAGCCGACTTTGTCCGGATTGAAAAATGAAGGCATTGATTATAATGGGTTTATTTTCCTCGGTCTGATGAACTGCGGTGGCGAACCTTATGTCATAGAGTATAATGTAAGGATGGGAGATCCAGAAACAGAGGCTGTAATGACAAGGATCGATTCCGACCTGCTGCAACATCTCACCGCTTGTGCAAAAGGTAAATTAGAAGAAGAGAATGTTGTGATTTCCGATAAGGCCGCATTGACTGTTGTCTGTGTTTCGAATGGGTATCCTGAAAGTTACAAGAAGGGTATAGAGATCACAGGCAATGAACTGCTCTTCAAAAACACATTTGACGAAGCCGTAAAAATCTTCCACTCAGGTACAAAAAGCGATGACGGAAAGCTTCTCACCAACGGCGGGCGTGTCCTTGCCGTAACAGCCAACTACCCTTTGGGCGGAAGCATTGAAGACGGCCGCAGGCTTGCCTATGGAGAAATCGATAAGATCCGCTATGACGGCCTCTACAGACGCTCTGATATCGGACTGGATGTCGCCGGTTATATGGAATAAAAAGAACGAAAAAGCAAATACCACAGAATATGGCTAACATTTATGAAAAATACGGGTTCAATCCCGATAAAGAATTGATTGAAAAGGAATTGGAGAGCATCAAGGCAGAGGTGCCGTCCAATATGACAAAAGAGAACATAGCTAAATGTCTCGGATTCATAGACCTGACCTCTCTTCACACTTCTGACACAGAAGAATTTATCGAAAATTTTACGGAGAAGGTCAACGGTTTCAAGGCGTTATATCCTGAACTTCCGCTCTCAGCGTCAATCTGCGTATATCCTAATTTCGCCAAAGTCGTAAAGAGGACTCTTAAAGAGAAAAACGTTGGCATAACAACCGTTGCCGGATGCTTCCCGTCATCGCAAAGTTTCTTGGATGTCAAGGCTTTAGAGGTAAGGCATGCCGTTGAAGACGGAGCTACCGAAATAGATATCGTCCTCCCCCACAGTACTTTTGTGGCCGGCGATTACCAAGCCACTGCAAACGAGATCTCGATATTAAGAAAGGAGGCCGCTAAACAGACACTTAAGGTAATCTTAGAGAGCGGTCTGCTCGGCGGCGTAGAGGCGATCGCAAATGCGTCATTCCTCTCATTGGAAAACGGAGCGGACTTCATCAAAACCTCAACAGGCAAGGAAAAACCCGCAGCGACCCCGATTGCGGCAATTGTAATGTGCAAATGTCTGAAGGCATATTACGAAAAAACAGGTCTGAAAAAAGGATTCAAACCTGCAGGTGGTATCTCAACAACAGAAGATGCGATTCTCTATCTGTCGATAGTAAGACACATACTCGGCGAGGAGTGGCTTACACCTGAACTATTCAGAATAGGAGCAAGCAGTCTTGCAAACAACCTCCTCACTACCCTCGCCGGAAATACGGTCAAATACTTCTAACTATCTAAGCTCCGCTCCCAACTTATCTTTAAAAGTCTTGAGGAGCTTTGCCATTATAGCGTCAACAGTTTTATCTGTCAGGGTCTTATCCGGATCCTGCAGATAGAAGCTGATTGCATACTGCTTTTTACCTTCAGGAATCTTGTCCCCCGTATAGACATCAAAGAGAATGATATTGGTAATGAGTTTTTTCTCAGCCGAAAGCGCTGCGGCCCGCAAATCCTCGAATTTCACGCTATGATCCAAAAGGAGGGCGAGGTCTCTTCTGACTTCCGGATATTTTGGAAGTTCGGTAAAACCAACACGCAATTTCTTTACCCTACCGAGGAGTACATCCCATGAAATCTCCGCGGCATATACTTTCTGCTTGATATCAAACTGCTTAAGAACCTTGTTTGAGACCTGCCCGATTACGAAAAGCTCCTTTCCGCTGCCGCGCAACTTAAATGAAAGTCCTGCAGAGAAAAGATCCGACGGAGCACCTTCATACTCAAGGTCTTTCATCTGAAGGCCGAACTTAGCGAGGATAAGTTCCACATAGCCTTTCAATGCGAAGAAATCACCGCTGACAGTCTTGTTTCTCCAACTTTTGACCCCTTCACCTGTCATAATCATGAGCATCTTCGGACGTTCGTTATAGGCCTTCAATCTGCTTACACCTATGGCCTTCTCCCCCTCTGCGACTTCTGTATCCGCCTTAAAATCAGGATTAAAGCTGTAGACATTACCCATCTCATAGAGTTTAAGCTCCGATACCTGACGGTTCACATTGTACGCCACCACTTCAAGCCCGCTGAAAAGAAGCGTCTGCCTCATACAGTCCAAATCCGAACTGAGCGGATTGTATATTCTCACGCAATGGTCAGCGGGATAAGTCGAAAGATGTTCATAATAAGAACTCTTGGTAAGAGAGTTATTCATCATCTCCACAAAACCGTTTGCGCTCAAATAGTCGCATGCGGTTTTCCTGATCTGCTCCGGATCAGGTTTAGGGGCTATATTGACAGAGCACTTAAGACTCTCAGGAAGAGGGATATTGTTATAGCCGAAGATTCTCAGCACATCCTCAACTACATCACACTCTCTGTAGACATCTACTTTATATGTCGGGACTTTAACGACACACCCCTCAGGAGTCGAGCTTACGAACTCCATATCCTGATATTCAAGAATATTCTTGATGGTCTCAGCGCCTATTTTATACCCTATCAAAGCCTCCATTCTTGAGTAATTCAATTCCACAACCTTCTTTTCGATCGGTTTAGGATAACTTTCGCGGATTGGTCCGACTACCTCCCCACCTGCAAGTTCCAATACAAGAAGAGCTGCTCTCTTAAGGGCATATTCAGTCATATTAGGGTCACATCCTCTCTCAAAACGGAAAGAAGCCTCTGTCTTGAGACCATGTCTCTTGGATGTCTTTCTTACAGATACCGGATTGAAATACGCACTCTCAAGGAAAATTGATGTCGTTTCCTCCTTTACGCCGCTATCCAGACCACCGAAAACGCCCGCAATGCACATAGGAGCCTCTTCGTTGCATATCATAAGGTCTTTATCGGATAATGTCCTCTCTACACCGTCGAGCGTCGTGAATTTTGTCCCCTCTTTGCAAAAATCAACCACTATCTTGCCCCCGGCGATTTTATCTACATCGAACGCATGAAGAGGATTGCCTGTCTCCAAAAGGATATAGTTGGTAATGTCGACTATATTGTTGATAGGTCTCATCCCTACCGAGAGAAGTCTTTTTTTAAGCCACTCCGGGGACTCTTTGACTGTTATTCCCTTAATCGTGACACCACTATATCGTGGGGCGGCTTCGGGTTGTTTGACAACCACCTGCACACCTTCACCTTTTCCCTCTTTAAAATTCTCCACACTCGGATATGTAAGCTCACCACCAAGATTATTCAACTTAAGATATGCGCTGAAATCTCTCGCCACACCTATCAATGAAGAGGCATCTACCCTGTTAGGGGTAAGACCTATAGTGTAGACTGTCTCGCTCTTAAGATGAAGATAATCCTTTGCGGGAGTCCCGACAACAGCGTCGTCCGGAAGAATCATAATACCCGCATGGTCAGTCCCGATTCCCAATTCGTCCTCAGCGCAAAGCATACCGAAAGACTCCACCCCTCTTATCTTGGATTTCTTGATCTTGACTTCCTCACCTCCCATATTGAGTTTTGTATTCAGAGTCGCAAGCATAACTTTCTGACCAGCAGCGACATTAGGCGCACCGCAAACAACCTGGAGCAACTCTCCTGTACCGGCATCTACTTTGGTTATGTGAAGATGATCAGAATTCGGATGTACCTCACACTCCATAACCTTAGCGACAACAACACCTGCAAGACCGCCCGGAATCTCTTCCTCCTCGTGCTGATGTTCGACTTCCAAACCTATATCTGTCAGAATAGCCCCGACCTCATCCGGAGTCAGGTCAAAATTCACATACTCTTTCAACCAACTATAAGTAATATCCATATCGTTTTACTGTTAAAATCAAACTATTACCAACTCTTTTTTGGCTAATTTCCGTCAACCGCATTTTTATTGAACAGGCTCTCCACAAATGCGGCTCTGTCAAAAACCTGAAGGTCATTGACCTGTTCACCTACTCCGATAAACTTTACAGGAATCTGGAATTCATTAGCTATCCCTATGACTACGCCACCCTTGGCTGAACCGTCCAATTTCGTCACCGCCAATGAGGTAACCTGTGTAGCTTTTGTAAACTCGCGTGCCTGAACAAACGCATTCTGCCCGGTAGATCCATCCAAAACCAATAAGACATCATGAGGTGCGTCAGGCACTACCTTCTGCATTACATTCTTGATTTTGGAAAGTTCATTCATGAGATTGATCTTATTCTGCAATCTTCCTGCGGTATCTATAAGAACCACATCCGCACCTTTCGCTACCGCCGAAGTAAGAGTATCGAATGCAACTGCGGCAGGATCAGACCCTTGCTGTTGCTTTACGATATCCACACCGGCCCTTGACGCCCATATTTCCAGTTGCTCGACCGCAGCGGCTCTGAATGTATCGGCCGCACCGATTACAACCTTCTTTCCGCTCTCCTTGAGTTGTGCCGCGATCTTACCGATCGTCGTTGTCTTACCGACACCGTTCACACCCACTACCATCATCACGTAAGGCTTTTTCGAAAAATCAAAGACCTTACTCTCCTCCTCAAACGCCCCATTGATATAATCTCTATCTGAAACTCCGGTATTCGAAGATGAAGAGAGCATCCCGGCAATCTCCTCCTTGAGAATATCCATAACCTTATCGGTTTCAAGATTCCTCTCTTTATCTACCCTCGCCTGTAGACGTTCGATGATTTTTACTGTCGTATCAACTCCTACATCCGAGGACAGAAGCGCCTCTTCTATATTCTCCATAACCTCGGCGTCTACGCTTTTTTTGCCCATAATCGCC
>CAMGTS010000106.1 GCA_946062035.1 uncultured Bacteroidales bacterium | reverse complement strand
GGGAAGCACTTGATGAGGATCTCAGTTTCGATGGGATTTTCAATAAGAAAAACGACAACACACTATACCGATTATTTATTGAGCATCCCGAGCTAAACGCCTCAGCCATAGCCAGAAGATTAGGTATTTCGCAAAGCCTGTTCGCACAATATATTAGCGGCATCAAGAAGCCATCCGAAAAACGCCTCGAAGAAATCTTTTCCGCTATCCGCCAATCTGCAACTGAACTTCTTGAATCATGCAAAACTTCGCGGCGATAGATTTTGAGACAGCGAACTATCAACGGTCGTCCGTTTGCGCCGTAGGTGTAGTGATAGTGCGTGGAGGTGAGATTGTTGACTCTTTCTACTCACTCATCAAGCCCGAACCCGAGTACTACAACTACCGTTGCAGCATGGTGCACGGCTTGTGCAGCGAAGATACTGAGAATGCACCCGTATTCCCTGACGTTTGGAAACAGATTGCACCGCTTATTGAGAATCTGCCATTAGTCGCCCATAATAAGGCGTTCGATGAAAGTTGTCTGAAAGCTGTATTCCGTGTCTATCAGATGGACTATCCGGACTATGAGTTCTACGATACTCTCAAAGCCGCCCGCAGCAGATTTCCTGAATTATCGAACCATCAGCTTCATACCGTCTCGGCAGTTTGCGGCTACAATTTGGAGAATCATCACCACGCCCTCGCCGATGCCGAAGCCTGCGCCTGGATTGCAAGAGAAATCCTGTAAAAGATGAAGAGCATCATGACAGCAGCCACTTCCAGGCCGGTACGACCTCTATAGCCTTGCCATTCTGCGGATATATGCCAATCTCTGTCATTTTATTTATTGACAGTAAACAAATCTTGGCAATTCTATTTATTGCCAATAAACAAAAATCGCCCGAAGTTGTTTTCGGGCGACCTGTTTGCATTTCTTAAAAGTAGCTTTTAGTATAGTCCTGCTTTTACTTTCTCCTCGCAGACCTTGAGCATATCGGTTATCATCTCCTGAAGACCCCACTTCGGATTCCAGTCCCACTCCTCGCGTGCGCAAGTGTCATCCAGACAATCAGGCCAACTGTTTGCAATGTTCGCCTTGACTGGGTCGATCTTGTAATCCCAAGTGAATGAAGGGATTCTCTTCTTAATCTCGTTGAAAATCTGCTCAGGAGTAAAACTCATGCTTGCGATATTGAAGCTGTTGCGGTGTTTGAGCCTTGAAGGATCAGCCTCCATCAGCTGAACAGTAGCCTCAAGAGCATCAGGCATATAGATCATATCCATATAGGCATCCTCCGGCACTTCGCAAGTGTAGCGTCCGTTCTTAATAACCTCGTAGAACACCTCTACCGCATAGTCTGTCGTACCGCCGCCAGGAAGACAGCCATTAGAGATGATACCCGGGAATCTTACGCTTCTGGTGTCAACTCCATAGCGCCTGTGATAATAGTCGCCCAAAAGTTCACCTGCAACCTTGCAAATGCCGTAAACAGTATCAGGCCTCATGACAGTATCCTGTGGAGTCTTGTAATGAGGTGTGCTGTTGCCAAACGCTCCGATGGAAGAAGGGGTAAACAGGGCACAGTTCAACTCCTTCGCTAAGTTCAGCGAATTCATCAACGCTCCCATGTTTATTTTCCATGCAAGCTCAGGGTTAAGTTCACCCTTAGCAGAAAGAAGGGCTACAAGATTGTAGATGCCGTCGATATTATACTTTTTGATGGCCTCTCCGTAGCCGTTGAAATCAAGTGCGTCAAGTTGGATCGCCATGCTGTTTTCCGAAAGCCTTTCGACAACTTCAGGCCTTACTTCAGCCGCAATAACATTGTCCTCACCATAGTTTTTCTGAAGAAACGGAACAAGCTCTGTCCCTATCTGTCCGCCTGCCCCGACAACTAATATCCTTTTCATATAAAAGAATTCTATACTTTTTCGATGCCCCAAATATAGTGAATGTCAATTGCAGAAACAACGCACTATTAGATTGTTCAGTAACTAAAAAGCTGCAACTTACCCGTTATTGCTATCTTTGCGAAAGCACAAAAGAAATATAGGGTATATGAACAAAATCACAGCATTCGCATTATGCGCAATTTTAGCTATAAGCACCGCCTCATTCGCAGGCAACAAATCCGGCAATATCAGCGGCAACTATTCAAACAACGGAAACGATGATGTAGTAAAGCAGGCATTGGCCAACACATCCGAAGGCAAAATGTTTGCGGATTTGGCCCTCACAACCGCAGATGGCAAGAGCGCAAAACTCTCTGACTTTGTAGGCAAAGGTAAATATGTCCTCATCGATTTCTGGGCAAGCTGGTGCGGATGGTGCATCAAGGAGATGCCGACTCTTGCAAAACTTCAGAGCGAATACAAAGGGAAAAAGCTTGTAATCCTCGGCGTGAACCTGGATAAAGACAAAAATGCGGCGGTTGAGGCTGTCAAGAAACACAATATGATTTGGAAGCAAGTATATATCAACAAGATAGATGATGTAAGCACTGTCTATGGAGTAAGAGGTATTCCTGAGACCATCTTGTTCGCACCTGACGGAAAAATCGTAAAGCGCTCACTCAGAGGAGACGAACTTATCGACTTCATCCACAAGAACGTTAAGTAATTTTATAGGATAATGCGGCGGATTGCCCGTTATACCCACACTGGTTCGGTTCACAATAACGGACGGTGCTGATTAGCACGAAAAGCCCTAAACTCCTGCTCCATGCGCGAGTATGAGTCGGGCGATATACAAGCCTCCTTGAATTTCTCGAAAATATATTTTACTGCGGTAGCGGACGGATGCACCAAATCCTCCGCATACCAGCGGTAGTCACGGAGTTCGTCCATCATAATTTCGTAGGCCGGAAAATAATAGCTTTGGCCAACGCTCGTAGAAATGCATTTGTCTACTGCAAGAAGCAATGAGCTTTTGCTCAACTGGTTGCCATGAGCACCATCTGAAAGATGGCGTATCGGACTAACAGTGAATATAATTTTTTTGCCGGGGAAGGTCTCCCTGATCGTGTCCAAAATCTCGCAGCTCTCCTCTAAGCTCAGGAACTCCCTCGAAAAGCATCGTGCCGGCATCTTATGGCAGTTCGAGACAACAAAATTTGTCCCAGATAATTTGAAGATATAGGAAGTCCCCAATGTTATAATCAGAGTATCAGCCGAATAAAAGAACTCCGCCTGACGCTTTAATTCTGAATTTATACGGCTCAAAAATGTCACGTCAGGGTCTGCGTCTCTCTCGTCAGGACGATAGCCGCAACGGGAGTGATGCGAATAGGTCACCAATAAGCCGTCAGGTCTTCGGACGATATCTTCCTTCTGGAAAAAAGGAGAGTCCTGCGTTCTGACCATCCCGCAGACCGCCCCGAGCCTCATCAGGGAGTTGAATACAGAACAAGGATTATACAAAGTACCGAAAGGGTTCACCAATACATTGAACCCGTATGATTGAAGCTGCTCCCCGATTTCATCGGTAAAGCATGACCCGAACATCGCTATCTTGGAAGAATAGTCAATCGCAGGGCTAAGTTTCGGAATTTCTATGTTTGTAAACAGTTTCATCTGCATCAGTCCGTTTTAGCGTTACAAAGATAACTCTTTACGCTTGCGCATATCTTTTCGCGCCCCGCTCTGAGCAACGGAGTTTCTTTGAATTTTTCAGTGAACTCACTATCAGTCATGCTCTCCCAAAATTCAGGTGTAGTCCGGCCAAGAAGGTTTTTCAGAATAGAGAATTCGGGCCAGCCCTGTTTGTTTCTGCTGTTCCACGGACAGGCGTTCATGCAGTCATCGCACCCGAAAATCCAGTTCCTGTTGATTTGCTCGGCAAGAGACCTGCTCTCTATTGTCTTATAAGACAAGCACTTGGCCGCATTCAACTTAAAAGGGGCATATAGGGCGTGCTGCGAACAGGCATCAATACAGCGTGTGCAGTTTCCGCAACCGTTAACAAACGGATTGGTTTTTCCGCGCACACACGATTCATCAGGAACCTCACATTCACCAGTTTTCCCGGCTGTGGCAGATTTTGCACTATTACTCTGATAATAAGGTAGTTCGGCTTTGGTAATTATTACACCTATAAAGTTCTTTATCCCACATTCCGGACTTATAAGGAAGTTGTTCTTACCTATGAACCCAAGCCCTGCACGGACTGCCCATGCCCTCTCCAACACAGGAGCGGAATCCGTAAAAACCCTGCACACAGGCTCTTTGCGCATATCGTCGGCCACAGAATCACTTTCTTGACTTTCC
Source organism: uncultured Bacteroidales bacterium (assembly GCA_946062035.1). Lineage (GTDB taxonomy): Bacteria > Bacteroidota > Bacteroidia > Bacteroidales > UBA932 > Egerieousia. The sequence goes on along the minus strand of CAMGTS010000106.1, from coordinate 996 downwards.
TCATACGAATCCTTTATCAGTTGGGCTATAAGATAAAGCTTATCTTTTATAACTTTATGATAATCAGAACCTAATGCAAATTCGGAAATTTTCAGATTGACAGCCATCTGTCGCCCATGAATAACAGCGGAAGTATCGTGACACCCTTCTGAATGTGCGTCTTTCTTAACTTCCTGTCCGAACGGAGCAAGAAACACAAGAACACTTTTCGCCCCAGGGAGAAGCAATCTCGGGTCTCTGCGTTTGTCAATATTCCTGCCGAGATACGTCATCCCTGCGAAATATCCTTTTTCAACCGCTTCGTCGAACAGATCAGCCTCCTGACCCAACTCCTCAGCCTTTGCGCATCCAACCGCCGCAAATCCAAGCTCTGAGGCCATATTCCTTATCTTTTTATAAAGAATTCCGCTATTGTATACCGTTGACATATTACCGCTATAGTTCCGACCTCCGACAAATCCTATACGAAGATACGGATGATTTTCAAGAGTTATCTCCTCATAACCTATATAAAAAGGGCGGCTAAAATTATTTAGTCGCCCTCACAAATCTATAAAAGGTCTGTCCTTTTTGACAGATTATTCTGCCTTTGGAGCCTCCTCCGCCTTTGGAGCAGCTTTCTTAGCACGGCTTCTTCTTGTTGTCTTCTTCTCTGCAACAGCCTCCTTCTTGTCAGGAGCACTTACAGCGAAGTCAACAAGCTCGATGTACGCCATATCTGCAGCGTCACCTGCACGGAATCTTGTCTTGAGGATTCTTGTATATCCGCCCGGACGCTCAGCGATTTTAGGAGCTACTGTTCTGAAAAGCTCAGTCACAGCCTCTTTCTGCTTGAGATAGCTGAAGACAAGACGACGGTTTGCAGTTGAGTCAACCTTACTCTTTGTGATAAGAGGCTCAACATACACTCTCAAAGCCTTTGCCTTTGCGACGGTTGTCTCCAAGTGTTTGTGCAAAATCAATGAAGATGCCATGTTAGCAAGCATTGCCTTGCGG
>CAMGTS010000105.1 GCA_946062035.1 uncultured Bacteroidales bacterium | reverse complement strand
GAGCTATGCCGAGACGCATCTCTATATGCCGACGAAGTCGGAATATAGTAAAAAGCCTGTAGACGCATCGTAAAAATTCTATATTTTATGTACAGACATGGAGCGAATGGCGTTTAGAACGGCGAGTATCATGACACCTACGTCCGCAAATATCGCAAGCCACATATTTACCACGCCGAATATACCGAGCAGCAGACACAGGCCTTTTATACCCAACGCCATGATTATATTCTGCCAAACAATGCCGAGGCATTTGCGGGATATGCGTATAGCCTTGCCTATTCTCATCGGGTCATCATCCATCAATACGACATCCGCCGCTTCTATGGCAGCATCGCTGCCCATCCCCCCCATAGCTATACCCAAATCAGCACGCGACAACACCGGCGCATCATTTATACCATCACCGACAAATGCGACTTTCGCATCACCTTTTGAAGATTTGAGAATGTTTTCAAGATGAAAAACCTTATCCGCAGGGAGCAGTTCGCTATACACCTTGTCCACCCCAAGCTTTGCCGCCATCTGCTCCGCCACAGGGCTGGCATCTCCTGTAAGCATAACGGTCTGCGTCACACCCGATTTTCGGAGATCCGCGATTGCGGCTTCCGAGGTAGGCTTTACCACATCACCCAAAACGATATGTCCCGCATATTTTCCGTCAATCGCTATATGTACAATCGTTCCCGCCGTTTTACAATGACAGGAAGTGAGGTTCATTTCTGACATAAGTTTTTCGTTTCCTACAGCTACCTTAATTCCATCAACAACGGCGGTTAGGCCCTTTCCGCTTAGCTCTTTGACATCGCTTAGGCGATTTCTGTCAATCTCCTTACCGTAAGCCTTTTGCAGCGATTTTGCGATAGGATGCGAGGAAGAAGACTCCACGATAGCGGCATATTCAAGCAACTTCGCTTTTTTATGCCCGACATCAATATCGTTGTCACCATTATTGTGGAAAGCGATTACTTCAAATACCCCTTTTGTCAATGTGCCTGTCTTATCGAAGACAACGGTCTTGACCTTTGATAGCGTTTCCAGCATGTTGGCACCTTTCACCAATATTCCATCACGGCTTGCGCCTCCGATTCCGGCAAAGAACGATAGCGGAATGCTGACAACCAAAGCACACGGGCAACTGATTACAAGGAATACAAGAGCACGGTAAATCCATGTCTCAAACGTGACAAAACTTGACGGAGCGCCACAGAACGACATAAGAAACAACGGGGGCAGCAAAGCAAGCGCCAAAGCGCCATAACAGACGGCAGGGGTATATATGCGGGCGAATTTCGCGATGAAATTCTCTGATTTGGATTTCCTTGACGCAGAATCCTCAACCAGCTCCAGTATCTTTGACACTGTTGAGTCGCCGAACTCTTTTATTGTACGGATCTTCAATACACCGGACATATTTATGCTTCCGCTGACAATCTCGTCACCACATCGCACCTCACGTGGAAGAGATTCTCCTGTAAGAGCCGATGTGTTGAGCGAAGACTCTCCCGAAACAATCACACCGTCAATAGGCACACGTTCTCCCGGCTGCACGACAATCGTCTGGCCGACCCCGACATCATCTGGATCCACCCTGACAATCTTCCCGTCTTCCTCAATATTTGCATAATCCGGGCGTATATCCATCAGTGCGACGATATTACGGCGGCTTTTACCTACAGCGTAACTTTGGAAGAACTCCCCTATCTGATAGAAAAGCATCACGGCAACAGCTTCAAGATAATCACCGCTTTTCTCATACTGAGCGAGGGAAAAAGCTCCGACGGTGGCCACTGCCATAAGGAAATTCTCATCGAACACCCTGCCATGGATTATTCCAAGCCACGCTTTTTTCAAGATATCGAATCCGATAATGAGGTAAACGACAAGGTACAGTACCAGCCTTATCCACCCCTCGACTTCGACAAATTGCAACCCGACAGTCATCACTAAAGCGATAATGATTCTTGTGAGCATATTACGTTGTTTTCCGTCCATTGTTCATATATAGTTAGAGCCTCAGCAGTCTGACCGCCATGTATCAGACTACAGGCGTGTCCATTATCACATTATAGAATCTCAAAATCCGGCTCAACTTTTTTTGCAGCCTTCAGCACCTCAGCCATAACGGTTTCCGGATTTACACCCCCTTCGAACGAAACCTTCATCTTCTGGGTCATAAAGGAAATTGTCAAGTCCTTTACTCCAAATACTTTTTTGGCGGCATCCTCAACAAGATTGGCACAATTAGCACAATCAACTTCGATCTTAAATGTCTTGCTCATCGTTTTATTGCATTATTTGTTTTTGATGATGCAAAATTACAAGGAGGCACGTGCAACCGATTTGCAAAATCGTGCGAGAAAATTTCCTAATTTTGTCTCTCGTTATAACAAAAAATCACGATAATCATGAAAATAGCGATTCCGACAAGAGACAGTATGGTAGACAACCACTTCGGCCATTGCGAACACTACACTATACTGACAATCAGTGATGATAAGAAAATCATCGGCAACGAGACGCTGCCTTCACCTCAGGGATGCGGCTGCAAATCAAACATCGCAAGCGTATTGGAAGAGATGGGAGTAAAGGTAATGTTGGCCGGGAGCATGGGACAAGGAGCACTCAATGTTCTTACCTCTCATAATATTGAGGTTATCAGAGGATGTTCAGGCAATGTAATGGATGTGGCCGCCGATTATCTGAACGGCAAACTCCAAGATTCAGGTTTCAGCTGCCTTGCTCATGGCGAACATCACGAATGCCCTGACCATCACGCCTAAAAGATCTATGCTCTTGACTTTGGCCACAGCCTGTTCTTCGACCACCACTCAGCCGAAGCGACGAAAATGTTCATGGGATGGAGATAAACAGAAAGGGAGACTGTTCATACAGCCTCCCTTTTTAGTTTAAACCTGACCGGATACGGAAGCCTTAACCGCCGCTATCCGCTGTTATCATTAGTATCCGAAGATGTCTTCAGTCTTCAGGATATTGACCTTACCATATTCTTTACCGATAGCCGAGAGATCCAACTCCTTAGGATCACCGAGAATACCAGTAACAAACGAACGTCCCTTGATCATCTTGTCATGATAAGCGACGACATCGTCAAGTGTCAGGGCCGTAGCTTTCTCGTAAAGGGTCTTAGGATAATCCATCGGGACACCCATTGTCTTGAGATTCATATATGTAGCTATTACTCGCAATCCATAGCGTCTTGTAGTGGCGAGGTTCTTGACCAAATTGGCCTTAGCCACCTCGAAACTCTTCTCTACTACAGGCATATTTGTAAGTATCTCGTCCATCGCGTTCATGGCATCCTTCATCTTGTCGTTCTGAGTGTAGACTCTTGCGGTATAATAAGAACGCTGTCCGACTCTGCTTGGAGTTGATGTGTATGCAGCCGCATGGTATGCGAGACCTTTCGCCTCTCTGATATCCTGGAATACGATTGAGCTCATACCTGCACCGAAATATTCGTCGTAAAGTGACGTAACCGCATCGTTATCATGGCTGTACTCAGACTCGTCATAGGAGAGAATCTTGTACATATTAATCTGGTTCGCCTTGTAAGGAGCGATGTATACGGCCGGCTCTTTTGTACTCCATGCCTTCATTACCTTTGTCGGCTCAAAAGGTTTGAGGTCCGCCTCGGTCTTATGGATTTCAGGATAGCTCTGGATGAACTCTTTCTCTGAAAGAGGTCCGTAATAACATACAGAATACTTATGTTTGAAGAGGTCTCTGACTTTGCCTAAAAGCTGCTCAGAAGTGAGCGCCGCGATCTCCTCAGGTTTCAGGGCTGTCGTGATGCTGTTGGCAGGACCGTAAATAGCGTACTGATTAACAGCACGTTCGTTGGCGCTCTTATCGGTCTTGGCGTTGAGTTTTTCTCTGATCCAGTTCGCCTTCATCGCCTCCAGAAGTTCATCGTCGGCCTTAACGTCAGCGAGCAGATTCTCAAATAACGCATTCGCCTCTTTGTAATTTGAGCCTAATCCTTCAATAACAGCCGTCGTTCTGTTCGCGCCCGCATAAGTGTTGAATGAAGACGCTAACATATAATTCTTTGCGGCTATCTCGTCTGCGCTCAGAGAATCAGTACCCAGGTTGTTGAAATAACCGAGAGCGTAATTCAGTATATTATCATCAGCGGTGCCGGTCTCAAAAGTATATTGGAGGGTAAACAGCTCATTATCATCATTATGCTTGTAAAGCAGCTCCTGACCGTCACCTATCGTGCCTACGGTCATCTCCTTATCGAAATCCGGGAAAACAGGTTCTATCGGTTTGGCCGCATCAACCATTGCAGTAACTTCATGCAAGAAAGCGGACGAAGTGTCTCTGTTGGTGCGGATCGCAGTAATCGCAGGTTTCTCCAACTTCTTCACGCCTACCTGCTCTCCCTGAAGTTTGTCGACCTGAACATAGTTGTCGCCGAAGTGCTTGTTAGCGAATTTCACGATATCAACCTTTGTAATCTTGGAGATACGATCTATCTCATTCACAACATATTCCCATGGAAGATTCTTGATGAAAGCGTCGTACATCATACTTGCCCTTGACCGATAACTATCTAAGTTGGCTATCTCATGCTTTTTCCAGTTGTTGATTGTCGAAGTTATCAGCTCCTCATCGAAATCGCCGCTCTTGATTCTCTCCAGTTGTTCCATTACCAATTCTTTGGCTTCGGCCAAAGTCTGCCCTTCCTTAGGCATCGCCTCAACGATGAACGCACTGTAATCCGCAAGAGACTCATAGAAACCGTATGCGCCCAAAAGCTTACCCGGGCGGTTGATAGCCTGATCAAAAAGACCCGCCTGGCCATTATAAAGAAGATTACTGATAATACTCAAAGTATCAGGGATATAGTTAAGCTCTCTTCCGTAGGCATGAGACGAAGGGAATCTCCATGCGTAAAAAGCGAATGGAGCCTGTTGGCCATATAAGGTCTTCTCGATATGGCCGTTGATAGGCTCTTCATCCTCGAATTCAAGCATCTTGAGGTTGTCGTTTCTCTTCCAGTCACCGAAATACTTTTTGATAGTCTTGATAACCTCATCAGGATTGAAATCGCCTGCCATACAGATAGCGACATTATTAGGGACATAGAAGTTTTCGTAATGTTTCTTGATATTCGTTATTGACGGATTTTTAAGATGTTCCTGAGTACCGATAGTAGTCTGTTGACCGTAAGGGTGCTTGTCGAACATCGCGAAAAAGAGGGTGTCTATAGCGTTTCCTCCATCGTTGGAGAGTCCCAAATTGCACTCCTCATAAACCGCTTCAAGCTCAGT
>CAMGTS010000104.1 GCA_946062035.1 uncultured Bacteroidales bacterium | reverse complement strand
TTTTTTATTGTCGTTTTTGATTTTGTGTTTGCTGGGAATAATGTCGCAAAAGCACAGAATTCGTTGAAGGTCGTGATAGTCGACAGTACTTCGCATACACCTGTGGAATTCGCCACTTTCTCCATAAAGTATATAGGTGAGCAGGTGGCTAAACGATATGCCGTATCCGACAGTACCGGTTTGGCGTTGATCAAAAGCGCACCGGTCGGAAGAGCGTCAGTTAGGATAGAGTGCATCGGCTACGATGTGTACGAAGGTATTTTTGATGTCCACAGAGGCGTTAATGATATGGGAAGGATAGCGATAAAGGCGAATACGGTCCTGAATACCATTGTTGTCTCTGCGGCTGGTAACCAGATGGTTGTCAAGAAAGATACCATTGAGTACAATGCCAACTCATTCAAGACGAACGATACCGATATGCTTGAAGATTTGGTGAAAAAACTGCCGGGACTCGAAATCGATTCGGACGGCAAGATCACTTCTCAGGGTAAGGAGATTACCAAGGTCTTGATCGACGGAAAGACTTTCTTTATGGACGACCCGCAGCTTGCCACCAAAAACCTTCCTGCAAAAATCATTGATAAGATAAAAGTCGTAGAGAAAAAATCAGATGAGGCGAAGTTTACCGGGATCGACGACGGTGATGAGGAGACAGTCCTCGATTTGAGCATCAAGAAAGGTATGGCTGACGGATGGATAGGTAATGTCGGTGGAGGATATGGAACAAAAGAGAGGTATGAGGGTTCTTTTATGGTAGGACGTTTTACCAAGAATGACCAGATAAGCTTTATCGGCAACGCCAACAATACCAACAACCGTGGTTTCAATGATATGGCAGGCTCGATGATGTCTACCATGATGTCCGGAGGAGGAATGGGCGGTGGCATGGCTGGTATGGGCGGCTTTTCTTTCACGGGAAGCGGTGTTACGGCCTCAAAAATGGCGGGTCTGAATTATAACCATCAGAGCGATGACCAGAAATTCAAGGCTAATGTAAGTTACCTTTATTCCGCTACCGATAAGGATGTTGTTGAGACGAAGGACCGTACTACGATGTTCTCGGAAAGCAGCAGCCAGCACAGCAGCGAGGCGGGTGGACAAAATACCGTATCTCATGGCCATAGAATAGACGCTGAAATCGAGTATGCGCCAAGTGATATGACATCTTTTATATTCAGGCCGTATGTCCGTCTCGGAAACGGTAATTTTGATCAGAACAATTCGTTTACCACTATCAGAGATTTGAATCTGACCAATCAGGGAACCAGCAAATCTTTCGGAGACAATGATTCACAACGTATCGGAGGAAGCTTGCTCTACAGACAGAGGCTTTGGAAACCGGGCAGAACAATGACGTTGAGGCTCAACTACTCATTCTCTAACAATGTGATAGACGGATATAATGTCTCTGAGACAAACTTTTACGGTACGTCTGACGACGATGACGAGAATGAAGATAATCCGAGCAGTACGACCTCTATCAACCAGTATTATCACAATGGTCAGAGGAGCGCACAATATGGCATAAACTTCACATACACGGAACCTCTTGGCAAGAACTACTTTATCCAGGGTTCTTACAGGTACAGCCATCAGCATTCCAACACACTCAAGAACACATTTGACTATGACCCTGTAACAGATACATACACAATCAAAAACGAAGAATATTCAAGCAGATACATCGGTGAATATGCTACGCAGAGGGCCGAAATCGCACTCCGCAAGCAAGAGGATCGTTATAACTTCATGTTCGGAGTATCAATGCAGCCGTCAAAGACCACAAGCTCAGGCAGAGAAAGGGATACTTCATATACTGTCACTAATTTTGCCCCTACCGCAAGGTTGGATTACAGAATCTCCGACACTAAATTCTTGAGATTGTATTATAGAGGTAGGACAAGCCAGCCTTCTCTTAATCAGCTGCTTCCTATTCCGGATAACTCAAATCCGCTCTTGGTTCAGGAGGGTAACGCGAACCTTAACCCGTCATTCACACATTCGATGGGAGGAGAGTTCCGTTCAAGCAACAGAGAAAAGTTCAGCTTCTTCAGTACATTCTTTAACGCTTCGTATACAACCGACAATATCATAAACGAGAAACGTTATAGTGAAGACGGGGTGCAGCACAACAGATATGTCAACTCTGACAAAGGGGTCTACAATGTCAACTTGAGAGCGGTTTACAATGCAAGATTCAAGAATCAGGACTTCTCGTATTTTGTCATGTTTTACACAGGTTTAAGCAATGGTGTAAGTTATGTGGCTTCAAACGGCGATTTTGTAGAGAACGTTACCAAAAATTTCAATTTGAATTTCAACGGACGTCTTATGTATAGAATCGACAATCTTGAGTGCTCTATAGGTGCCGGTACTAACTTCAGAAACGCATGGTACAGCGTCAAGTCTTTGGATAAGGTCTCAACATGGACAACCCGTCTTTCTACAAGCGTGAACTGGACATTCCTGAAGACCTTCAATGTGACAACCGATCTTTCGCACCGCTTCTATAGCGGATATTCCGCAGGATATGGCGAGGCGCAGACAATCTGGGACGGAGAAATCTCCAAGAGCTTCCTTGGCAACGCATTCACTTTGAAAGCGAGGGTGTATGATATTCTCAATAAGTCGAGAAATACCTATAGGACAACTTCCGAGAACTATGTACTCGATGTAACAAACAATACATTAGGACGTTATGTCCTCTTTACCCTGACCTACAGGTTCGGCTCGTTCGGCGGACAGAGCGCAAGGAGTACGACCCGCAGAGGATTCATGGGACCTCCTCCTGGCGGCGGAAGAATGAGACACTAATTCTGAAAAATCCCAATTGTATATAGTGGATGCGGTGCGCTGATTTTTGAGTTGTTTTTCAGCGCACCGCATTCTTTTCACCTTTATAATTGCGCATCTTATCGATTAGCGCTGTCATATCATCCGGAATCGGCGAATCGAAACTCATCCTCTTGCCGGTGGTCGGGTGGTCGAAACCGAGAGTCTTGGCGTGAAGTCCCTGCCGAGGCAGAATCGCAAAACAATTCTCTATAAACTGCTTGTATTTGGTGAAAATGGTACCGGCAAGTATTTTGTTGCCTCCGTATCTTTCATCACTGAAAAGCGGATGTCCCAAGTATTTCATGTGAACCCTGATCTGATGGGTCCGGCCTGTTTCCAAGACGCATTCTACCACGGTGACATACCCGAATCTCTCCAATACCTTGTAGTGGGTCACAGCATGCTTGCCCTTACTGCCGTCCTTGCTGACCGTAAATTTCATTCTGTCACTTTCATCCCTACAGATATTGGCATCAATCGTCCCTTCGTCTTTCTCAACATTGCCCCAAACTATCGCGACATATCTCCTGCTTGTCGTGTGATAGAAGAACTGCTTGGCAAGTTTCAATTGCGCCTCCTCGTTTTTTGCGATGACAAGAATGCCGGAGGTGTCTTTGTCGATCCTATGTACGAGAATGCCGTGTTTAACCTCATTGTCAGGAACTTCTTTCGGAAAAGGATCATTTCCGTAGGTAAGATGGTATGCTATGGCATTAAGCAAAGTTCCGTTGAAATGGCCGTGCCCGGGGTGAACGACAAGTCCCGCAGGCTTGTTTACGAGTATGACATCATCGTCCTCATATACGATATCAAGCGGAATGTTTTCAGGACCGATATCCCTGATTCTCTTTTCGTATGGGAAGACTAATGAGATTTCATCCAATGGTTTGACCCTGTAATTGGACTTTATGATATTACCGCCGACCCTGACATAACCTGCTTCTATAGCCATCTGCACCCTGCTACGGGAGGTTTCGGTCATTTTTGAGGTTATGTATTTGTCGATACGGAGTAACGACTGCCCTTTGTCTACTACGAATTTATAATGCTCGAAAAGTTCTTCGACATTGTTGTCATCCGTACTCTCATCAGAGTCGCCCTCGAGGGATATATCAGGTAGCGCCATGGCATCCGTTGCCGCTATACGCTCCGATGCGGTAACTTCGTCTGCGTATTTCTTGAGTGTATTTTTCTTTTTAGCGGAGCCCATCGTGTAATGTGTTATAGCTCAGGTATTTCTGAGTCAACATCCGACCCGTCCGCACCTTCGTTTTCATCTTCCATAGCGGCTTCGGCTTCGGCTCTTTTGGCGCTTTCTGTCCTCCCTTTTGCGGCAAGTTCCCTGTCTAAAGTCAGATATACATTTACTTTTGTCCCCATTACCACAGGGTATTTTGTGGAGAATGCGGGTTCTTGCTTATAGACGATTGCCTGTACCGAATCAGAGTAGTTCTTTACGCTGCTATCGAAAATCATCCTTCCCAAATTGAGGGAGTTGATAGTGAGTTCACGCTTGACCTGAGTATAAGGGAATTCTATAAGATTCGGTATGTATGTCTTGTTGTTTTCCGGATTCAGTCCGATTGTAAGGTCTATCTCCGTCTCGGCAGGGACATTGGTGCCGGGATTGACGGCGACACCCTTTACGCTCTGCCCCAATATATTATTGGTGGCTATATCCGTAACGTACATCAGTTTGCCGACCTTCAATTGAGCCGCATTAAGGTTACTCTCCGCCTGCCTTAACGATAGTCCTACTACGTTCGGGACGTGTACAGTCTTGGGAATTAGGGAGTTTATGGTGATGATTATCCTTCTTTTCTTTTTGACATTGCTTCCATGGATGGGCTTTTGATGGAAAACCATTCCAGGTTTCATGTGTGAGACATATACTGAGTCTACGACCCAAAGCCTGAGATTGTGCGCCTTGGCTACCTTTTGAGCCTCGTTAAGCGTCATTCCCGTAAATTGAGGTACCTCAATCTGCCGTCCGTGTCTTGTTATTATTTTCAGGAAAAACATGAGGACATAGACAGACGCTATCGCGGCGATGACCGCAATGCAGATCTGCTTGAACTCCCACGATTTATACCATTTTTTCTTTGTTTTAGTTCCCATAATGTGTGTGCAAACATAGCAAAAGTTTGCTGCATTTCTATAGGTTAGATAGAAACGCAGCAGCTTGCCCACTATTGAAACAAAAAAAGAGGATGACAATGTCAACCTCTCTATCCGCAATATCGGACAAGCCTTAGCAACAATTAGAATCTGTCCTCAGACGATACTGTAAGTTTCTTTCTTCCTCTGCGTCTTCTTGCAGCAAGAACTCTCCTGCCATTAGGAGTTGACATACGCTCTCTGAAACCGTGTTTGTTGCGTCTTTTGCGTATTGAAGGCTGAAATGTACGTTTCATATCTCTTAAATTTTATATTTTCTCGGAATGGAGTGCAAAAATAGTTTTTATT
>CAMGTS010000103.1 GCA_946062035.1 uncultured Bacteroidales bacterium | reverse complement strand
AAATCATAGAGACTTTGGTGGAAGACATCTTTAACGCTACTGTGGCTGATTGGAAGTAGAGTATGGGTTGCCGGATCGACATAGAGAGTTTTGAGAATATCGGGATTATGGAGCTTGAGGGGATTGTCAAGAGGTTTCCGTGGTTCTCGTATGCCCGTCATGTCCTGCTTGTCCGTCTCGCTTCTCTAAGTGAGGAGATATTCGAAGATCAGCTCAAGTCTTCCGCTGTTTTCCTGTCATCCCGAAGCGCTCTGTATAGGCGGTTGTACGAGCGTGACAAAGAGCGGACTATTCAAGGGCGGGATGGTATCGCACCGTCGGAACTCTCTGATAAAGAGGAGATAGCTGAACCTGAACAGGCGATAGATGCACAAGAGATATTTTCCCCATACGGTGAGGATGACTCCCCCGAGGAGAGAAGAAAGACAAAATACATTGTCGCGGGGGGGGATTTCTTTTCGAAAGAGGACTACAACGAGATAGAAGAGGACGAAGACGAAGAGAAAAAATTGGAGGACAGCCCGTTCTTCAGACATGAACAGACGCGTCAGATACGTACATCGATGCTGACTGAGGATGGAAAGGTGAACTTCGAGGACCTTGCGTTTTTTACAGAAACGTTAGGAAAAATCTATTCCGATCAGGGGTGCTATGATGAGGCGGAACGTGTCTTTTCCAAACTAATTTTGCTATATCCGCAAAAAAGTGCTTACTTTGCAGCCCTTATAAATCAGGTGAGAAGGAGCAGGGAAGAGGAAAATCAAAAGAAAAGATAGAGAATTATGTATACAATTTTAGTTATCCTTATCGTTATTGCGAGCGTATTTCTAACGATTGCTGTTCTTTTACAGAACTCAAAGGGCGGTGGTCTTGCGGCTAATTTCACAGCGGGCAACCAGACATTCGGAGTTCGCCAGACAGCGGATTTTTTGGAGAAGGCTACTTGGACTTTGGCAGCAGTAATCATACTTTGCTGTATTCTTGCTACAGCTGCGGTTTCATCAAGAAACGTAGAGCAGAAGAGCGATCTTACAAAGCAGCTTCAGAAGCAGGCTCCTGTTAATAGTCAGCCGACTTTCCCTATTGACGCTGCACAGAATGCGCCCGAAACTCAGGAGAATTAATCTTGTAACAAAAACGTAACAAGAACTCTCAAGAAGAAAAAATAATATAAAAGCCTGAAAGTCAGAGGTTAACGAATCTAAGTCTTTCAGGCTTCTTTCTTTTTCTTGGTACTATGTGATACAAAGTACTCTGTAAGCAATATATATTTGCAATGCAAAATACAAAGCGGAACATAGTTCTTGAGAGATATACAAACTAATTAGATATGAAAACAGTTATCACGGTCGCAATCAGCGGCAGAAGTTTCACCATCGAGACAGAGGCTTACCAGATGCTCAAAGAGTATCTGGAGGCATATCGTACCAAATCTTCTTTGGGTGTCCAACCGGCTTCAGTCATGTCGGACCTTGAAAACCGTCTCGCTGAGATTTTTTCAGCTCAGTTAGGCCCCGGTCATGAGGTTGTAGAGACTGGCATGGTATCGGCAACCATCGCACAGATAGGTATGCCGGACGGAACGGCCTATACAGAGGCGACGGCTTGTTCCCATGATTACAAATATCAGCAGAGCGCATGTCGCAAACTCTACAGAGATCCCGACAGACGCACATTGGGTGGCGTTTGCGCTGGTTTCGGTCATTATTTCAATGTTGATGTCGTGTTCATCAGGGTTGTATTCGTTATTCTTTTCTTCATAGGATTTATAGGAATCATAGCGTATATGGCTCTTTGGATAATCATGCCGGCGGCTCGTAATCCTAAAGAAAAATGCGAGATGAGAGGTTTGCCTCTTACTCCGGAAAACATTTCAAAATTTTCAATTTAACCACCGTGGAAGAGAATATTAACATAAACGATAAAGAGTTTGAGCTTAATGCAGACAATATGAAGGCTCAAATGCGCAAGGGTGTCTTGGAATACTGCATTCTGAGTATCCTGCGAAAGGGGGATTCATACGTTTCCCCAATGATAGCGCAACTTAAGCAGGCGCACATGATAGTTGTCGAGGGAACTCTATATCCGCTCCTTACAAGACTGAAAAACCAGGGCTTCCTCTCTTACCGTTGGGAAGAGAGTCCGAGCGGTCCGCCGAGAAAGTATTATTCGTTGACCGGAAAAGGGGAGAAGGCTCTTGAACTTATGGATGAGGCATGGAGCGAGGTTGTAAAGACAGTTGAATTTATAAAGACAGGAATATCTGAAAACTAACTATGGAAGAGACATTGAATGTAAATATAGGCGGTATCGCATTTGTCATTAACAAGGATGCAAATGCTGTACTTAAGAAATATCTTGACGAATTGGAAAAGCACTATGAGAAGCTTTCCGAGCGTGCGGAGATAATGAAGGATATCGAAAGCAGAATGGCGGAACTGCTTCTTGAAAAGTGTGACAGACAAGAGGTTGTTACAGTTGAACGTGTTAACGCCGTAATAGAGGTTATGGGAGCACCCTCAGATATGGATGATATTGAAGGTGACACCAAGGAGGACAAAAAGGGCGATGCTGCCGGCAAAGGGAGCGACTCCACTCAGAACAAAGCTCCAAAGCGTTTTTTCAGGGATATGACTCACGCAAAGCTCGCCGGAGTATGTGCGGGAATAGGAAGCTACTTCAACATAGACGCTATAATCCTCAGAGCGGCATTGCTTATCTGCGTCTTGTCATATATCATTTCTGATAAAAGCTGGTTTTTCGGACGATTGGCTCAAATCTCAATTTTTGCATACATAGTATTGTGGATCAGTATGCCTCGTGCCAAAACCTATGTCGACAGATGCGTCATGAAAGGGGTTGATCCTGGAGTGAAAGGCGCTGAAAAAAACGTTGATGGTGAAAAACCTGTCAGAGGAGCCAAAGTCGGCAGGTTCATAAGAATATTTTTCGGAGCTCTTCTCTTTATTTTAGGAGTAGCGTTTTTGGCGGCAGGTTGGGTCGTGAACATAGGTGTTTTTGACGGAGTCACAATCTCATCTCTGATAGGTTCTATAGATATGCCGGGCTATCGTCCTTTCTGGTTCTCGCTCTGCCTCCATCTTTTGTGGCTTCTGCCATGTCTGATTCTTGTCTATTTAGGCATCAGATGGATGTTTTTTATCAAACGTCCGAAATTCCGTCCGGGGCTTATAATGGGTCTGCTTTGGATAGTGTCATTGATAGTCATCTGCTCTTGGAGCACTTACCTCTTCAATGATTTCAACAGAAGGACAGCGTCCTATAGTAAAAACACCGAGCTTCCGAAAAACTACGATACTCTTTATGTAACCTATGCGCCTCTTTCATCGGAATATAATGGCAAGGCAGTCGAGTGGGAGGATAATCTTCTTTCATACAGAAAAATAACCGCCGTAGACGAATCCGGCAATGTGGTTTATTATACATACGATTACGGCGGCCGCAGCTGTGAAGTCGATTCTTTATCCCGTTTAGTATACACCCCATCAGACAGGCCTTATTGCAGCGGTTTCACATCGCTCAGTGCCAAACAAGGACGTAAGCGCAATCTGTTCGCTTTTTATCCGGAGCTTATCTTAGACGAATTGGTCGGACCAGAATATGGCATAGATAGCACATCCTGCCCTGAAACCGACAAGAACGGTAAAGTCTTATCCGCATCATCAGCCGCACCCATAAAACCAAAAGTAAAAATCAGTTACATCAATTTCATCAAGAAAGGAAAAGCACATGCGGATATGAGGTATGTTGTCGTAAAAGACTCATTAATAACCCTTTATCCTCAAATTATCTCTAAAGAGAGCAGATTTAAAGGCAAATATCAGAAAGTTAGTTTATCGGTTCCGAGTAGTAGTGTTGTTGTGATTGATAAACGGGTTCAATAAACCCTCCTTTTTCGTGAAAATGGGCTATATGCCGCATCGTCTACGGGTCTCAAGCTTCGGTCACATAGCCTAAGTATGCTCCCTCGCTTTCGCCCTTGGCTCTTTGCATATAGCCCATTTTGACGAAAAAGTAATGCATTAAAAAAGCGAAGTACGCTCAAAACTTTCACCCTTTGCTTCCTTGCACTAAAAGAACCTTAGTGAAACATTTCACCAAGGTTCTTCCATTTTGTAGCACTATGCTCTGCCAATCTTATCTGGCGTTTATGCGCCTGTTTTCAGAATAACTATTTAAGGACCTTAAGCTCCTTGCCGACTTTCGTGAAAGCGGCGACGGCCCTGTCGAGTTGTCTCTTGCTGTGACCAGCTGAAACCTGAACTCTGATACGTGCAAGATCCTTAGGAACAACAGGATAGTAGAAGCCTACAACATAAATTCCCTCTTCGAGAAGTCTTGCGGCCATCTGCTGAGAAAGTTTCGCATCGTAAAGCATGATAGCACAAATCGCTGACTGAGTTGGTTTTATATCAAAGCCTGCAGCTTTCATCTTCTCGACAAAGTATGCTGTGTTCTCATGAAGTTTGTCTTGCAGTTTGTTGGTTCTGCTCATCATGTTGAACATCTCTATACCTGCGGCGGCTACCATCGGAGGTATTGAGTTTGAGAAAAGATACGGCCTTGATCTTTGTCTGAGCATGGCGATAATCTCTTTCTTGCCGGTAGTGAAACCGCCGACCGCACCACCGAATGATTTGCCGAGGGTACCTGTAAGGATTTCGACCTTGCCTCTGAGCTTGTAAAGTTCTGTGGTTCCGCGCCCTGTATTGCCGACAACACCGGCTGAGTGAGACTCATCAACCATTACCATCGCATTGTATTTTTTTGCGAGGGCGTAGATTTTGTCTACCGGGGCGACATTGCCGTCCATAGAGAACACACCATCGGTTACGATGATTCTGAAGCGCTGCTTCTGGGCCTTTTTCAGACAATCTTCAAGTTCTGCCATATCGGCGTTTGCATATCTGTAACGAACAGCCTTGCAGAGTCTTACACCATCGATAATTGAGGCGTGGTTCAAAGCGTCCGAAATGATGGCGTCGTTCTCACCAAGAAGAGGCTCGAATACACCGCCGTTAGCGTCGAAACATGAGGTGTAGAGGATAGTATCTTCTGTGCCGAAGAATTCTGAAATCTTTTTCTCCAACTCTTTCTGCAAGTCGCCTGTTCCGCAGATGAAACGTACTGATGACATGCCGTAACCTCTTGAATCCAAGGCTTTTTTAGCGGCATTTATTAGTCTCTTGTTATCGGAAAGACCCAAATAGTTGTTTGCGCAGAAATTGAGAACCTCTTTTCCGCCCTTTACACCTGTTTGACGGTGGGAAAAAACAAGTGGATATGTTGAGAAAA
>CAMGTS010000102.1 GCA_946062035.1 uncultured Bacteroidales bacterium | reverse complement strand
AGTCATCATCTCACGCCTTGTCATGGTCGTGTAGATCAGGGTTGTCGCCGGCTCATTATACATTCCTGTTGCCGGAATAATAGTGGCTCCTCTCCTTATCTCATTGAGAATCACGGGCTTGATTTTTTCATATTCATCGGAGATAATCATTACCGTCTTTACCGGCTGCCCCTGAATGATAAGATCTATCATCTTGCTTTCAATGAATATGATAATCCAGGAGTACATCGGAAGTTTCCAGTCTCCGAAAGCGATTACAGTTGTAAGGGTTATCAGTCCGTCTACGATGGTAACTGCGGTTCCCATCGAAATATGAAAATACTTGTTGACTATCATCGATATAATGTCAGATCCCCCGGAAGTCGCTCTTGACTTGAAAATCATACCGAGACCGATACCGTAGACCAGACCGCCGAAAATAGCTGCAAGAAGCTGATGCTGCATCCTGTTCATATCGGAAATCCCTCTTTCTATAATGGAATCATAGCCGTATGTCTGATGCAACATCCACATAAAAAGCGGTATCAGCAGTGTGCATAGCATCGTCTTGATACCGAATTTCCGCCCTATGACCATTATACCCAGGACAAGAAGCGGGATATCCATAAAAAGAGCCGTACTCTCAGTTCTCCATCCCCAAAGATGATGGGCGACCATCGAAAGACCGTATGTCCCGCCTGGGGCAAAGCCGTAAGGCTCGATCAAAAGGACAGCCCCCAAAGCGAAAATAAAACATCCCGCTACAAGGAGGCTGTAAGTTTTGATATTGTCTTTAGTAAAAATGGTCTTAAAAGAAACCGTCATACTATTTTCAGACAAAATATTACATCATCATTCCGCCGCAAACCTGAATGACCTGACCCGATACATAAGAGGACATGTCGCTTGCTAGGAACAGGCAAACATTTGCTATATCCTCAGGTGTACCGCCCCTTCTGAGAGGAATCTTCTTGTACCAGTCCTGCTTTACTTCCTCAGGAAGCTGATTCGTCATCTCTGTCATGATAAATCCCGGAGCAACGGCATTGGCGCGGATGCCACGACGTCCCATCTCCTGGGCTATACTCTTAGCGAGACCGATCATACCTGCCTTAGATGCCGAATAGTTGCACTGGCTTGCGTTGCCGTGAACACCTACAACTGAAGACATATTGATGATAGAACCGCTCTTCTGCTTCATCATAACCGGATTGCAGGCATGAATGAAGTTAAAAGCACTTTTAAGATTAACTGCAATAACAGCATCCCACTGAGCCTCAGTCATCTTGAGCATAAGGCCATCCTTGGTTATACCTGCGTTGTTAACAAGAATATCGATTCTGCCGAACTCTTTAACAATCTGCTCTACAGCGGAATGAGCCTGTTCAAAGTTCGCTGCGTTGGAAGCTATAGCCAAAGCCTTGACTCCGTAAGCCTCAATCTCTTTTTTGGTCTGTTCGCCATTCTCATCGATAACAAGATCGGTGAAAGCAATATTGGCACCCTCAGACGCAAATTTCAAGGCGACAGCCTTACCGATTCCTCTTGCAGCGCCTGTAACAAGAGCTACTTTTCCTTCAAGTAATTTCATAACAATATTTTTAATATTCGTAATAATTCATCCTTAACCGGAACAAACATTATCAGGCAAGCTCGCCCATAAGGTCATATTCGCTTGCGCCGGTAATTTTGACCGCCGCAAATTTACCAATAAATCCAACAGGGTCAAAGTCACGCTCCGAAGTGTCGTATTTTATTATGATACGCCCGTCAACCTCAGGGCTTTCACGTTGGCTTCTCCCATAAAATACACCATCGCCTACATCATCTATGATGACTTTTTCCACGGTTCCCACCCTTTTCTGGTTGTTTTCAAGAGAAATCTTCGCCTGCAAAGTCATCAATTTGTCATAACGGTTCAATTTAACACGTTCGGGCACATCGTCTTTATAATGCAAAGCGTCATAAGTATTCTCTTCACAAGAATACGGGAAGGCACCAAGCATTTCGAACTTGTTACGCTTTACAAAATTCAAAAGTTCTCTGAAATCCGCATCTCTTTCTCCCGGATGTCCTACTATAAGAGTGGTCCTCAACGCCACCCCCGGCACCTCAGCCCTTAGTCTGTCGATCAGTTCCTGTGTCCTTTCAGAGTCGATACCTCTCCGCATAATCTTCAGCACCTTAGTCGAAGAGTGCTGAAGAGGAATATCAAGATACTTACATACCTTTGGATTAGTGCGCATTATACGTATCACATCCTCAGGGAAAGCAAGCGGATAAGAATAGTGTATCCTTATCCATTCGATGCCTTCGATAAGGCTCAGTTTATTGATCAACCTCCCCAAAGTCCTCTTTTTATAGAGATCCATTCCATAGTAGGTTGTATCCTGTGCGATAAGAATCAGTTCTCGTACCCCTTTGTGCGCAAGCGTCTCAGCCTCACTTACAAGTTCCTCTTCAGGGACAGATTTATGCGCTCCCTTGATCAGAGGAATCGCACAATAAGAACATTTTCTGTTGCAACCGTCCGAAATTTTAAGATAGGCGTAATGTTTAGGAGTAGTCAGATAACGGTCAAGCATCGGAGTTTTCGTATCACGCCCGAGACCCAACCACGCCACAATCTCATCCCACTGAAAAGAACCGAAAAACGCATCCGCCTCAGGTAGCAACTCTTCTAATTCTCCATTATAACGCTCTGACAGGCAGCCGCATACAATTATCTTACCGACAAGGCCGGCTTTCTTCGCCTCCCCTGCTTTCAGAATCTCGTTTATAGACTCCTGCTTGGCATCACCGATAAAACCGCAAGTGTTGATGATGACGACATCGGGCCTTGAATCGCGGAAATCCGACTCTTCTGGCACAATCTCAATACCATTGCCGTTTAAAACGGCAAGCAATTTCTCTGAATCGACTCTGTTTTTAGAGCATCCAAGACTTATCAGCTGAACCTTTTTCGGTTTAAACAGCCCTGTAATATCCGGAATCACAGATAATTAGCTATTACCGGATTTTCTTGGTACGTTAATCTTAGCGACCCCGGCCGCCTTTGATGACGCTTTTGCATTTCCCTTTGATGCCATCGCATTGACCTTTGCGGCATTCTTCACGTTTTCCTTAGCGTCTGACTGGCCTGCTTTAGCGGAAGCGTCTGCCTCCTCCTCTGTCGTGAAATCCAAAGAAGCGTTCTTTTTCAAGAAGTTATACCACTCTACTACCTTTTTCATGTGAGACGGATAGAACCTGTCTCCATCATAGTTAGGCAGAGCTTTCGAGAAAAACTCTTTCAGAACCTCAGGAGCGCTCTTGCCTGCCGGAGCGTCGTCATTACCGAGAACCTTTTTCATCCCCTCAAAAACGTCCTGAAGTTTTACCTCAGCGTCCGTTGTATAGATAGATATATCTGAAAGTGCCGACATCTTCGCAGACGGACCCGCACACATTCTCTTTTTTGTCAACATAGACTCAAGAATCGCGCCTCTCGCAGCCTGAGCAACATAGGTGAACAATCCCTGTTCACCGCTTACAGTAAATACTTTACCTAAATCAGTCTTCATTGTACAAATAGTTATGTTGTTATTAAATAATTAAAATTCCCCGTTAAATCAGTCCGTTCAGGGGCACAAACAATCAGAAGCCACGCTCCTTTTTGATATGTTCGTATGCGTCCTGAATGTTCTTGAATTTTTCCTCCGCCGCCTTGCGTACCTTTTCTCCCAAAGTCTCCACTTTGTCGGGATGGAATTTCATCGCCATCCTTCTATATGCTTTCCGGACCTCATCATCCGTAGCGGTGCTCTCTATTTCAAGCACTTTATACGGATCTATCTTCGGAGCGAACATTGACAGGATCGACTCCGCATCAGACATATTCAGTCCGAGATTCCTTGCGATCTGCAAAAGAAGGTTTTTCTCCTCCGCAGAGACATTTCCGTCCGCATTCGCAATGCCGACAAGATAATGAAAAAGTTGCAGTCTTTGGGAGGCCACCATGAAAAGCTTTATCTGAGCGCAAACTTCAGGAACATTTATCTGCTTCTGCAGCAACTCTTTAAGAACTCTTAACGCCTCTTCCATGGCTGAAGCGCCAAAATTGTTTCTTATAAAGTCTTTTACATAATTAAGTTCCGAACGAAGCACTTTACCGTCCGCCTTCATTACCGCTGCCGACAGCACAAGCAGGGATATCATAAAGCTGTTGCGCTGTTCATCCTGAGAATAACGGTAATATGACGAACCTCCACTGGCACGGGCGGCGCGATCTGAACGACCCGAAGCGGAACCTAAAATAGCACCTATGACAGCACCGATAGGACCCCCTATCGCCCAGCCCATAGCACCGAAAAGCAACCCCCTGAATAATCCCATATCGCCTAACGATTTATTGTCCCTATTATCTTTTCGACTTCCGAAGCAACATCCGTACCCTCGACCGAGCAGATGACAAAATCTGCCATTTCGACCCTTTTATCATCACTCCATTGATTGGATATACGTTCCAATGCCTCATTTCTTGTCGCACCGTCCCGTTCCATGACTCTCGCCACTCTTACATCCAAAGGGGCTGTAACCACAAGAACCTTATCAACATAATTTCTCACGTATTCATCCTCCAATAGAACCGCAGACTCCATCACGACAAAAGGTACTTTACCCACATAACCCTCCTTCCACTTTGTAAAATCCTTCATTACATAGGGGTAGACAAATTTTCTGATTTTATCCATTACGGCAGCGTCGTTGAATATGATGGAAGCCATCGCTTTTCTGTCTAATCTGCCATCGCAAACGATACCGCTTCCAAGCAATCTTACAAGCCCACTGAGCAGTTCCTTATCCTCATCATAAAGAGTCTTGGTTCTCGAATCGGAGTCGTAGACAGGAATTCCGCTCCTTACAAAGAACTTGCTCACGAAACTCTTGCCGGAACCGATTCCTCCTGTACATCCCAAAGTTATCATACTATTTTTCAGGGTCTGAAAGGTTCAATATTATCGCATCTGCAAACTGTGGCTCAAGATGCACGCCATAAACACCCGTCGGTATCTCCCTTAAATTGATCTTCGCCTTGCCTGACATTGAATTCGCCACTTGGTCATAATCCGCATAGACATAGAAATCAGCCGGTCCGAATTCTTTCTTGATATTGTAATCCACTCTGAATATTATAGTTACATCAGAAGGACTTATGATCATACTATACCCGGAAGGCACCTTGGCCGTAGCCACCGGAAGCGAAACCCTACCCTCGTAATACCTTCCTATCTTTTGAGAATAATAGATGTTTTCCTCGGAAAATCTAACTCCGTTTATCGCCTTAATCTTTACACTTCCTTGCAGATCCTGATGTAGATTTCTACGCCTTATCAACTCCGTCTCGACTGAATCTATTTTTGACAGAAGCTGCATTTCTCCCTGTATTTCAATCGAATCAGGGTTTGAACGAAGCTTTTCGAATG
>CAMGTS010000101.1 GCA_946062035.1 uncultured Bacteroidales bacterium | reverse complement strand
TCAGTAAGAATATTATGAAAGTTTTAAAATATTTCGCATTCGCACTTGCAGCTGTATTCGCTTTTTCGGCTTGCTCTAAGCACGAGATCGAATATCCTGCAGAAGAGCTTGGGAATGATATGGCTGAGATTCAGCTTTATAATGCTATCCCTACAGCAAGTGCAGCAGCAGGCAACCTTACTTATGTTGTCCTGAACGACAATGATACGATAGCTACGCCAAACTACCCGATCAACAGGTACAATGGTATTCCTTTCGGGAATACTACCCGTTTCTTCGTAAGAAAGCCGGGTACATACAGAGTACAGGGCTTTATCGCATCCAACAATCCTAAAAACGGCGGAGCTCCTAACCTCGATGCCGAGTTTACAGTTTCGGCCGGTAAGAGCGTCGTTTACTTCTGTGCATGGGACAAGGCAGTCGTCCTCGACGCTAATTTCCCTTACGGAAATGCTGACAATGCCATGCCGGGCAAGAAGACAGATACTACGGCATGGATCAACTTCGTTAATTTCTGGTATGAGGCGGATGGAGTTCCTTGCTCGTTCCCTATCCAGTATCAATACGCAGTAAGACCTAACGGCACTGCCCTGGCAGATCTTGAATTCCATGACCTTGGAGGGCCTGTAGGATTTGGTGAACAGACAGGCTTCAACCCATGGTATATTCCTAACAAAGGTATAGGTTATGTTGGCGGCCCTACATCAGCTATTACAAACGGTTATTGTAATATTTATGTAAGGGTAATGAATCCTGCGACAGGAACCATGCTTCACAGGGACGTGGATTATTGGACAAGCCAGGGCTTCGGCCGTTATGTCAATCATGTGGCAAGAGGTGTCGGGGCTAACAACCAGTATTTGGTAAGTATATTTACGTCTAAGTAGTAAGTTTGTTTCGATTGCTGTATTGCACGGTTTTTGAGACTGTGCAATGCAGCAATTATTTTTAAGAAAATGAAAAGATTTTTTTTGTTACTGGCAGTATGCCTGATGGCGGTTCCTGTATTCGCTCAGACGAAAGAGGAGAAGGCTGCAAAAGCCAAGGCTCTTTACGAAAACGCGAAGGACGCCATAGAAACGAAGAATTGGGTTATTATCCCTACGGAAGTAACTGATTCTGACGGAAATATTTCCACTACCAACGATGCAAGTATTTTCGTCGCTTACGAGAAGACCGGAATGGTTCTTCAGGGAAGTTCCATCTGCGGTAATTCGGATACCAACCTTGCCGATGTATCGGACTATAAAGTCAAATACAACAAAAAAGGCGATATGACGGTTATGTTCAGTATCCTCGGCAGAAAGTTGAGAGGAACTTTCGTTATCAGGATCAAGCACGATTCAAATATCGCGGATGTAGTATACACACCGTCCGGCTCTGGACAGACTCTCAAAAGATACTCAGGCCCGCTTGTACATACAAACGAGGCAAACTATTTCAAGAGATCAAACGCTATCTAAAAGAGCGGTATAATACTACGAATAAGGGCTGTGTCAAAGTGAAAAAATTGATGCGGCCCTTTTTTATCCGTTTTTGTAAATTTGCGCCCATGATAGGACTTGCGAGCAAAACCATACTTTTCCCTTACTGGCTTGTTTTGACAATAAGGAATTACCTCTACGACAGAAAAGTTTTCAAGAGCGAGAAATTCGATGTCCCTGTCGTCTCTGTAGGGAACATTACAGTCGGGGGGACAGGAAAAACCCCTCATACTGAGATGATTGTCGATGCGCTTAGAGGGCGTTACAGGCTTGCGGTCGTTTCCCGTGGATATAAGCGCAAAACCAAAGGGTTTCATTTGGTGAAAATCACCGATGACTACACAGTGTGCGGAGACGAACCTTTGCAGATAAAAAGAAAATTCCCGGAGGTGATAGTCGCGGTTTGTGCGGATCGTGGTTTGGCGATACGTAAACTCGTAAAGGAGTTGGGGGTCAATTTCATCATTTTGGACGACGCCTACCAGTATCGTAGTCTGACTCCTTCAAAAAATATTCTGCTCGTCAGTTATAAAAATTCTATCGCCGGAGATAATCTTCTTCCGATAGGGACATTGAGAGATCTCCCGTCTCAACGTAAAAGGGCAGATGCGGTGATTATTACCAAATCACCTGATTTCGGGGAATATGACGGAATCTACGATGAGGGGCATGCGGCGGAGGAGGTGGCCCGTGAGAGGGAAATATGGAGTAGCGAGCTTCAGTTGCGGCCTGAGCAGAAAATATATTTTTCGACGACATACCATCAGACGGCAAAACCAGTTTTCCCCGAGTGCTGCAATGTTCGCTATCTATACTCTAAATTTGTAGTGGCTTTTACAGGGATATCCAATGACTCGCTATTCCGTGCGCAACTTGCGTCGACCCACAAGATTGTCGGGGTTCTGAGTTTTTCAGATCACAAGAACTATAGCCGCAGCAATATCAGGAAAATCGTATCGATGGCCCGCAAACAGCCTGAGGCGACAATCATGACAACCGAAAAGGACAGTCAAAGATTGCGCTACAACAAATATATTCCCGAAGAGATCAAGCAGAGAATGTTCTATCTCCCTGTCGCCTGCAAAATAATACCGCAGGCAGATATGAAGGAGTTCATTCAGTTTGTTTCGGAGAATTAGAAAGAGTACCAGTCTATCGCCGAGCGTACTATTTTCGCTTGGGGATATGTAGCTAAGAGTTCATTACACATCTTCATGGCATCTGCCTTAGTCCTGAAGTCTCCGATATGGACGGTGAAGAAAGGAGCCGAATACGAGCGGTATACCTGTATCGGATAAGTGTTTTGCAGCTCTTTTTCTATGTTTTGGGAGATGTTTCTTGCGTTTTGCGCATTACTTGAGTACACAAGGATTCTATATCCGTTTTTCTTTCTCTCCTTATTGCTTTGGATATAGCTGTTGAATTTCGCATTGACCGCAGATGTTCTGTTGACAACGATTTTTCCACCGTCAGCCGATTCCAACAAGGTAAATACAGAGGTATTGATTAATGAAGAATCTACAGATGGTTCCATTACGGGCATCGTTACTATCGTATCGTTTTGTGAAGTGCTCTCCTCCGGTCTGACATCCTGTGAGAATGCGGTGCTGTTTGAAACCGTCAATGCCGCAATACCGATGATGATTGTCACTAATATCTTTTTGAAATCCATATTACTCATTCTTTAATTTTCTGACTAACGACTTGAGGGGCAGATTTTTCCTCTTCACGCTCTTTTTGAAAGCCCCTTTGTGTATATCTGCGTATATATCGCAAGTGAAACTATCAAAATCCCCCTCCGCTAAAATCAGCCCGGCGGATAGTACGGAGACGGATTTGTCAAGTTCAGCGACAATCGTGCAAGGCAGTTTACATATACTTTTGCCGGTAATTTCCATGATATCTTCAGACTTGAAGTCTGCGAAGATTTCACCGCTGCGGTTGATTACGCCATGCACGTTTTCAACGCTGAAAGAGCCTTTTGCAGGGTTGTCTACCGTAAGCAGCACCTTTATCTTCATACTTCTCATCGAAGTTGCGGTGACTGATTCTATCTTACTATCAGTCAGTTTTATTCCAGAGTAGTTTTTGGCGCAACTTTGCAAAAGCAGTGCGACTACCGCCACAAAAAAAATAGGTAAATATTTATTGCTTCTGGTTCCCATCTGTTATTTGCTTTATGTACAAAAGTAATATTTATTTTCTATTAACTTTGGGCTTCGAATGGGTAAATGATTATGAATCTTAAAGTTTATATAGAAACATACGGCTGTCAGATGAACATAAATGACAGCGAGGTAGCGATGTCAATCCTTTGTAAGGAGGGGTGCACTGTCTGCAAGGATATCCGTGAGGCGGATGTAATCCTTGTGAACACTTGTTCTGTAAGAGATAATGCCGAGCAGCGCATACTTGGCAGACTTGAGGTCTTCAATCAGGAAAGGAAGAAACGCAAAGAGCTGATTGTAGGAGTGTTAGGCTGCATGGCGCAACGCCTTAGAGAGAAATTGCTCGAAAACAAGAATGTCGATTTTACGGTAGGTCCTGACTCTTACAGGAAACTTCCGGAGGTTATAGAAAAAGTGCTTGACAGCAGGGATAAGCTGACAGAGACCGTCTTATCATTGGATGAAACTTACTCCGATGTCGAGCCGGTCAGGATGGACAGTAACGGCGTAAGCGCATTTATCTCTATTGCAAGAGGTTGCAACAATATGTGTTCGTATTGTATTGTCCCTTTTACGAGAGGTAGGGAGCGCAGCAGGGATCCGAAATCGATAGTAGCGGAGGCGGAGCAGCTTTTCAGACAAGGTTATAAAGAAGTGACGCTTCTCGGGCAGAATGTCGATTCCTATTTGTGGGTTAATCCTGACAATCCCACGATTTCCACAAACTTCTATCAGCTTTTGGAGATGGTGGCGCTTGTAAGCCCGGATTTGAGGGTACGTTTCCAGACATCACATCCTAAGGATATAAGAAGAGGGGTTCTCTATACGATGGCGATGTATCCTAACATCTGCAATCATATCCACCTTCCTGTCCAGAGCGGAAGTGATGCGCAGCTCAAGAAAATGAACAGGAAATATACCCGTGCGGAATATTTGGAAAAAGTAGCTGCCATAAGGGAGATTTTGCCGGACTGCGCTATTACTACCGATATTATCGCCGGATTCTGTGATGAGACGGAAGAAGACCACAGACAGACTCTCAGCCTGATGCAGGAGGTTGGTTACGACAGCGCATTCATGTTTTATTATTCGCAACGCCCTAATACGTTGGCGGCAAGAAAGTTTCCTGATAATGTCCCATTAGAGACCAAGACAAGGAGACTTAACGAGATTATTGAGTTGCAGAATAAACTCTCTCTTGAGTCGAACAAAAAAGATATTGGCAGCATTTTTGATGTATTGGTCGAGGGTGTCTCAAAAAGGTCTGACAAACAGATGATGGGACGCAACAAAAAGAACAAAATGTGCATCTTTGATGCAGAAGGTGTGAAACCGGGAGATATCGTCAGCGTGAAAATCACCGAATGTACAAGCGCGACGCTCAAAGGTGTGATTGTTCCCCCGAAAAAGCCGCTGATTGACAAAGATTCGCTTGCGGATTGGAAGGAGATGAAAGAGAGATTCCGTTTGCGCAGGGAAGAGTTTGAAAATGAGCTTAAAAAGTCACTCGAAGAGATAGAGCAGAAGCGGGAGGCTCACAGGAAAAACAGAAAGAGTACCGACGAGGAGAAATAGCGGTATATAACGATGCAAGATGATATTAGATTTTAGAAAAAGATATTAAAAGAAAGAATACGACTATGACAAAGATGTTGACAATTTATAAGGGCAATTTAAGGAATGAGGTAACTCATTTACAGTCCGGAACCAAAATAATAACCGATGCGCCTCTCGACAATCACGGCAAGGGAGAGAGCTTTTCTCCTACAGACCTTTTCGCAAGTTCTCTCG
Source organism: uncultured Bacteroidales bacterium (assembly GCA_946062035.1). GTDB lineage: Bacteria > Bacteroidota > Bacteroidia > Bacteroidales > UBA932 > Egerieousia. The sequence goes on along the minus strand of CAMGTS010000101.1, from coordinate 6 downwards.
GTTGCT
>CAMGTS010000100.1 GCA_946062035.1 uncultured Bacteroidales bacterium | reverse complement strand
GAGGCGTACACAGCAGCCTTGCGCACCTGTTTGAGTTCTTGAGCACGGCTAAAGGATGTGGATTAGAGCGTGTATATGTACACTGCTTTATGGACGGAAGAGATACTGACCCTCATAGTGGAAAAGAGTTTGTCGCTGAACTCGAAGAGCAGATGAAGAAAACAACAGGCAAGATAGCTTCTGTCTGCGGACGATTCTATGCGATGGATAGAGACAAACGTTGGAACAGAGTAAAAGAGGCTTACGACCTTATTGTGGAAGGTAAGGGAGACAAGTTTAATTCAGCTTTGGAGGGAATAGAGGCTTCCTATGCCGCAGGTGTTACAGATGAGTTTATCAAACCGATTTCGATAAGAAACGAGGATGGTTCTCCTGTAGCTATTCTTCAGAAGGATGATGCCGTAATCTTCTTCAATTTCCGAAACGACCGCGCTCGTGAGCTTACAAGCGTTCTGACACAGAAGGATATGCCGGAAGAGGGAATGCATACTATTCCTCTTTATTACTGCTGCCTGACCCCTTATGATGATGATTTCAAAGGGCTTCATATCCTGTTCCCTAAGGAGCATGTGCAAGAGACCCTTGGTGAGACCGTTTCAAAGGCTGGCAAGAGACAGCTCAGAATAGCTGAGACAGAAAAATACGCCCATGTTACTTTCTTTTTCAACGGCGGAAGAGAGGAGCCTTTTGAGAATGAGGATCGTATACTTGTCCCGTCTCCGAAAGTCGCTACATACGACCTGCAGCCGGAGATGAGTGCTCCTGAGGTGGCAGAGAAGCTGATCGAGGCTATCAAAACACAGAAAGAAGATATGATAATCCTCAATTTCGCGAACGGTGATATGGTAGGTCATACAGGAGTTTATGATGCCATTAAGAAAGCTGTGACATGTGTGGACGGTTTGGTCGGAAAGGTTGTCACCGCTGCTAAGGAAAACGGTTACAGCGTCTTGATCACAGCGGATCATGGTAATGCGGATATGGCTGTCAATGAGGATGGTACACCTAATACACAGCATTCACTCAATCCTGTACAGTTTATTGTGGTTGATGACGATATCAAGAGCGTAAGAGACGGAAGATTGTGTGATATAGCGCCGACAATCTTGAAACTTATGAATCTGCGTCAACCAGCGGAAATGACCGGAAAATCCTTAGTAGACTAATCGGGGGGATTTTATGCAGTTTGTACATCTTCATTTGCACTCTGAGTACTCCGTTTTGGACGGCATGGGCAAGCTGAAGGACTATGTCGCCAAAGCTATAGCCAATGATATGCCGGCGATGGCACTTACAGATCATGGGAACATGTTCGGTGTCAAGGAGTTTTTCAAAGTAGTAAAGGATGCGGAAAAAAAGACAGGCAAAACCCTTAAGCCGATAATCGGATGCGAGGTCTATTTCAATCCTGAGGGGAGGTTTTCTAAGAGGGGTAAGGAGGACCAGGGTGCGAACCACCTGATACTTCTTGCGAAGAACCTTAATGGCTATTATAATCTTGTAAAGATTGTATCTATCGGATACACTGAGGGTTACTACTATAAGCCGAAAATCGACCGCGAGGTTTTGGAGAGATATCACAAGGATCTGATATGTTGTTCCGCCTGTATTGCGGGAGAGATTCCGCAACTGATTCTCAAAGGGGAATCGGAGAGGGCGGAACAGACTGCACAATGGTTCAAGAACCTTTTCGGGGAGGATTACTATTTTGAGATACAGAATCATAGGACAGAAGTTCCGGGGTTGTCACAGGAGGTTTTCGAATGTCAGCAGGTGGTCAATGCTGAACTTTACAGACTGAGCGAAAGGTTAGGGATAAAGTGCATAGCCACCAATGACTGCCATTTTGTTAACAAAGAAGACGGTCCTGTTCACGATCACCTTATCTGTCTTACGACCAATGAGTTGGTTACAACGAAAAAGCGACTTCACTATACTCAGCAGGAGTATATGAAAACCGCCGAGGAGATGGCTGAGATCAATTACGGTCACCCGGAGGTTATTTCCAACACTCTCGAGGTCGCTGACAAAGTTGAGAGATACAGCATAGACAGAGATCATGTGCTTCCGATATTCCCGCTTCCTGATGGTTTCACGGATTCCAACGATTATTTGAAATATCTTGTTTACGAGGGTGCGAAGGAGCGATATAAAGATCCCAAGTTTGTGGAGGAGCACAAAGTCTACGAAAGGATTGATTTTGAGTTGGACACCATAAAGCACATGGGATTCCCGGATTACTTTCTTATAGTCCAGGATTATATCAAAGCGTCAAGGGCGAGGGATATATGGGTCGGTCCGGGAAGAGGTTCGGCGGCGGGAAGCGTTGTTGCATACTGCCTGACAATTACCAATATGGATCCTATTAAGTACGATTTGCTGTTTGAGCGTTTTCTCAATCCCGACAGAATCTCAATGCCTGATATAGATGTCGACTTTGAGGAGGAAAAGCGTTCGAAGGTTTTGGAGTATGTAGAGGAGAAGTACGGCAAAGACCATGTGGCCCATGTTGTTACATTCGGCACTATGGCTACCAAGAGTGCGATTAAAGATGTGGCGAGAGTCAAGAACCTTCCGCTTAACATATCCAATGCACTCGCAAAGATGATCCCCGCCAAGTTTCCGGATGAGACCGTGAAAGAGGTAAACAAAGACGGTGTCGAGGAGGTGAAGACCAAGACCGTGGCGGTCAATTTTGACAACTGCATAAGGCTTATTCCTGAATTCAAGCATGAGTACGAAGATAGTTCGGACCCTCTTGTAAGTGAGACTCTGCATTATGCGCGAGAACTTGAGGGCACGGTCAGAAATACCGGTGTTCACGCCTGCGCTGTCATTATCTGTCGAGACAACCTCGCCAACTTCATTCCACTTTCGATAGCAAAGGACAAGGAAACAGGCAACGCCATAACCGTTTCGCAATACGAAGGGAGCTACATCGAGGAAGTCGGTATGCTTAAGATGGACTTCCTTGGATTGAGAACACTTTCCATCTTAAAGGAAGCGCTTCGTAATATAAAAAGCCACAGGGGATTAGACATAGACATTGAGTCTATTCCGATTGATGATCAGGAAACTTTCAAACTGTTCGGCAGAGGCGATACGATAGCTACGTTCCAGTTTGAAAGTCCTGGAATGCAGAAACACCTCAGGGAACTTGGCCCGACAAGGTTCGAGGACCTTATAGCTATGAACGCTCTCTATCGTCCTGGTCCTATGCAGTATATCCCTTCTTTTATCGCACGAAAGAACGGGCGTGAGAAGATTACATACGAAATCCCGGAGATGGAGAGTATCCTTGCGGAAACATACGGTGTGACTGTCTATCAGGAGCAGGTCATGAGGCTCAGCCAGAAGTTGGCCGGTTTTACTAAAGGCCAGGCCGACGCTCTGCGTAAGGCGATGGGTAAGAAATTACTGAGCAAGATGGCCGAGATGGAGGAGTTGTTCATGAAGGGAGGAAGTGAACGAGGACATGACAAGGAAATCCTGAGTAAAATCTGGAAAGATTGGAAGGAGTTCGCAAAATATGCTTTTAACAAATCCCACTCGACCTGCTACGCATGGATAGGGTATCAGACGGCATATCTGAAAGCTCATTACCCGGCGGAATTCATGGCCGCCAATCTTACCAAGAATTTGGGCAATATCGACGAGATAACCAAATTTATGGACGAATGTAAGAGGATGGGTATAAGAGTTTTAGGACCTGATGTCAATGCAAGTGGCATAAACTTTACCGTTACCGGGGATAAGGAGATCAGATTCGGTCTGGCGGCTATAAAGGGAATGGGAGCCATTATCGCCAAAGACATTATAGAAAACGCTCCATATAAAGATATTTTTGACTTTATGGAGCGTGCCGGCAAAAATCATGGTGCCGGAGGAAACAGCCTGAACAGAAAGGCTTTGGAATCTCTCGCCTATGCAGGCGCATTCGATTCGGCTTTTCCTGAAATCAGGCGTGACCAATATTTTTTGCAGAATTCCAAAGGTGAGACATTCATTGATTCACTGATCAGGTTTATGCAGAATCTCGGAAATCGGGCGGATGAAGCGGCTTCGTTGTTCGGGGATTCTGACGAGGGATTTAAAGTCCAGACACCGGAAATTCCGCCAATTTCGGGAGATTACAACACCATAGCATTTCTTAACAAGGAGAAGGAATTGGTCGGAATGTATATATCGTCCCATCCGCTTGACGCATATAAATTTGAACTTGAGAGTTTCAGCAACTCCTCAATCAGTGAGTTAAAGGATCTTGCGGAAAGAAACGAGGAGTCAGACAAAGAGTTCCTTGTCGGAGGTCTGCTGACGGCTGTAAACAAACGTATCTCCCAAAAGTCAGGAAGGCCGTTTGCTACAATAACATTTGAGGATTTCAGCTCAAGCATGAATTTTACACTGTTCGGCAAGGATTATGAAAAATTCCTTCAATATCTTGAGGTGGGCAACGCCCTTATGCTCAAGGTGGAGAGAAAGAAGAAGTTCAAGGAACAGCATAGCGTAGAGCCGAAGATTGTCAAAATGGTATTGCTCTCCAATGTAAAGGAAAATTTTTTGGCAAGCTTCACGATAATCGTTTCATCAAAAATGATAACTACCGATTTCAGAAAGGAATTTGTCAATATGCTCAAGGAGAATAAGGGAGATGAAACGACACCGGTTGTTTTGAAAATTGTCGAAGCTGAAAAACAGTTTTCACTTACATACAACACAAAGTTCAAGGTTGAGATCACAAAGGATTTTATCACGACATTGGAAAAAATGGGTCTCAAGTACGAGGGCAAATTCAATGCTTCGTTAATGTAATGTAGTTTTAAGTATCAGGAAATGGCGCAGGATAAGGAAAAAAAAGAGAATAAGAAAATGCCGCGCACCGAGTTTAAGGAGATCGGAAGAGTTGCGGCATTGGAAAGGCTTTTTGAGACAACAGAATATAAAAACTCTGAGGTTCAGGAGTTTGTCGGTTCCGTTAAAGACGGCGACAGTAGCGTGGATTATAATTATTTGACAACCAATAAGATAATGTTGGAGGGCATAGATTTCGACTTGACGTACACTCCAATTAAGTATCTGGGTTATAAGGCCGCCGTTAATGCTATGGGATCTCTATATGCCCGTTGTTACAAACCATATAAAATGAGTTTCAGCATAGCTGTTTCCGGAAAATTCAGCTATGAGCACGTAGATTGGCTGTGGACTGGCATTCGTGCCGCCGCAAAAGAGCATGGCGTAGAGAATGTTACCTTAGAGCTGAGATCCTCACTTACGGGGCTTATTATCAGTTGTACGGCGGTAGGACGTCAACGTAAGGATGTTGTGGAAAAGTTTCCGAAGGTCGAGAAGAACGCTTTGATTTGCGTTACGGGAAACATGGGTGCCGCTTATATGGGGTTGCATGTCCTTGAAAGGGAGAAAGTCGCCTTCGGTGCCCAAAACAGACCGGGCACCCCTTCAG
>CAMGTS010000099.1 GCA_946062035.1 uncultured Bacteroidales bacterium | reverse complement strand
ATTAACCTGGAATTTTGTGCAACCGTCCTTAAAGAAACCGATTATCTGATTTGCCGCCGCAAGACCTGCGTTGATATTTGCCTCCGCAGTCTCCGCACCCTGTTTCTTAGGTGTGGCGAAAACTCTTTTTCCAAACTTCTCTTTGAGAGTTTCGATATTCGCAGGAGCTATATCAGTAATGTATTTCAGGTCTTCTCTTTCGGCAAGAACTTTCTCAAGTTCAGGTTCGTTGATAACCTCTTTTCTTGCGGTATTCACAAGGCAACCGCCCTTAGGCATCTTTGAGAGCAGGTCGTAACCGATAGAGTTCTTTGTCTGCTCGTTTGCCGGGATGTGGAGTGAAATAAAGTTGCTCTTTGAATACAATTCGTTAAGGTCTTTTGCAACGGTCACACCCTCTTTTTCCATAACCTCAGCAGGTACGAACGGGTCGAATGCCATGATATTCATCCCAAAAGGTTTGGCGTGTTCGGCTACAAGTCTTCCGACGTGTCCGTATGCCTGAATACCTAAGGTCTTTCCTTTCAATTCCGAGCCGGTACCAGGAGTGAACTGATTGCGGGAAATATAAACCATAAATCCGAGTGCAAGCTCTGCAACCGCGTTGGAGTTCTGCCCAGGGGTGTTCATGGCTACAATTTTTCTCTCGCTAAGAGCCGCAAGATCCAAATTGTCGAATCCTGCGCCTGCACGAACAACTATTTTAAGGTTCTTTGCGGCGTCAACGACTTCTTTGGTTACTTTGTCAGAACGAACGATGAGTGCATCAACATCGGCTACAGCCTCGATAAATTTATCCGCTGTTCCGTACTTTTCGAGAACTGCGAGGGTATGTCCTGCATTCTCAACGATATTTCTTATACCATCTACAGCAACTTTGCTGAAAGGTTTGTCAGTAGCGATTAATACTTTCATAATCCGTTTGTTATAAGTAGATTATAATAATTAGATGCTCTTTTCGAAATCCTGCATGCATTTGATGAGTGCCTGTACGCTCTCAACCGGGCAAGCGTTATAAATAGACGCTCTGAATCCTCCGACTGAACGGTGACCTTTGATGCCGAGCATTCCGTTGCTCTTTGCGTAATCGAGGAAGTTTGCTTCAAGTTCCTTATACTCAGGAGCCATAACGAAGCATACGTTCATATTTGAACGGTCCTCTTTTGCAGCAGTGCCTACAAACAACTTGTTGCGGTCAATCTCATTGTAGAGAAGAGCGGCCTTTTCTTCGTTGATCTTCTGAATCTTCTCAACGCCGCCTATACCTTTCAACCATTTGAGGGTCTGGGTCATAATGTAGATAGCGAAAACAGGAGGAGTGTTGAACATGCTCTCTTTCTCAATGTGAGTCTTGTAGTCCAACATTGTAGGGATATAGTTGCTTACCTTGCCGAGAACATCGTCTCTGATAATAGCGAATGATACACCCGCCGGTCCTACGTTCTTCTGTGCACCGCCATAGATAAGTCCATATTTAGCGACATCAACAGGACGGCTCATGATATCTGACGACATATCCGCTACCAATGTTACAGGGCAGTCGATATCTTTTTTGATCTCAGTGCCGTAGATCGTGTTGTTGGTAGTGATATGGAAGTAATCCAAATCTGTAGGGATAGTGTAATCCTTTGGAATATAGCAGTATGTCTTATCTGCTGAAGATGCTACCGCATATGCCGCATCAGCCGCCAGACCTCTGCTCTTTGCCAAACCCTGAGCCTCTTTGAGGGCTTTTTTTGCCCAAACACCTGTCTCAAGATAGCCGGCTTTCTTTTCGAAGAGGTTCATCGCCACATACAAAAACTGAAGACTGGCACCACCGCCCAAGAAAACGATGCTGTAGTTGTCAGGAATGTTGAGGAGCTCTTTCCAAAGTGCTCTGCACTCGTTCATTGTAGCTTCCCACTCTTTACTTCTGTGAGAAATTGAAACTACAGGAATTCCTGTACCTTCGAAATCCTTAAGGGCTGCAATTGTTTGATCTATAGCTGACTCAGGCAAAACGCATGGTCCTGCAAAAAAATTATAAGCTTTTTTCATAGCTATATGCGAATGTTTTATTTAGTTTTTAAATTTTTATAAATATCGCCTAATCAAGGCAATACCCAAATGTAAACATATTATTCTGTAAAACCAACTGATAAACCTAAAGAGCTGATTCTTCAGAGATTTTTATGTTTTTTATGTCAGTCGCTTTCTCGCAATAATGACATACCAGACTCAGGTGGTCATTCTCATAACTTGTAGTAAACCTTGTCCTGATTGGCTGGTGATTGGTTATACACATCGGGTTCATGCATTTTGCGATACCGACAATTTCTTTAGGGACTTTGATGACTTTTTTCTCGACAACCTTGAATTCCTTTATCGTGTTTAGTTTCGCATCGGGGGCTACGAGGGCGATTTTATTTATTTCGCTTGGCTTGAAGAACCTGTCTTCGATTTTTATTATGGCTTTTTTGCCCATCTGACGACTTTCCATATTTGTCCCGAAAGTCAGCCTGTTTGAACAATTCTTGTTAAGCCCAAGTATCTGTATAACATTGAAAAGCTGGTCAGCAGGAATATGATCCAATACTGTTCCGTTTTTAATTGCGCTGACCTGAAGTGAATCTTCAGAAAGTTTTTTGACTTTTCCCATCACTATATATGTTAAACTGTTATTCTTATTATTACGGTTTGCCGCAGTTTTTAGTTGTGATTCGGACTACCTGTAACCTAACAGGTATGAGATAATGGCCATCCTTACATACATTCCGTTGCCTGCCTGACGGAAGTAGTATGCGAATGGTGTCTCATCTACGTCCTGTGCTATTTCTCCTACCCTTGGAAGAGGGTGAAGGATTCTCATGTTTTTCTTACAGCCAGTAAGCATGTCTGCACTGAGCTTATAACAGTTCTTGACGTTTTCGTACTCTATAGGGTCTGTGAAACGCTCCTGCTGGACTCTTGTCATATAAAGTATATCGGCTGTGTTGATATGTTCCATCAAGTCCGCTGTTTCCGTGAAAGGAATTTTTCTTTCAGCAAGGAAGTTCTTGTATTCCTGAGGCATCATCAGCTCTTTCGGGGCGGTAAACACGAACTTCGGTGAGAAATATGAAAGTGCCTGAATCAGAGAGTGAACCGTGCGTCCGTATTTCAGGTCTCCTACCATATTGACCTCCATATTTTCCAATTTGCCCTGAGTCTGTTTGATAGTATACAGGTCGAGCATGGTTTGGGTAGGATGCTGGTTGGCTCCGTCTCCGGCGTTGATCACCGGAACTGATGCGACTTCAGATGCGTATCTTGCCGCTCCTTCCAATGGGTGACGCATGACAATCAGGTCGACGTAATTTGATACCATTTTGATTGTATCTTTCAAGGTTTCTCCTTTCGATACGCTCGTATTGGCAACGTCTGAAAAGCCTATGACCCTCGCCCCGAGTCGGTTGGCGGCGGTTTCAAAACTAAGTCTTGTTCTTGTTGACGGTTCAAAGAAGAGGCATGCCACGACTTTTCCCTGTAGGAAAGTCTGGGATTTGTTCTTTTCGAACTCTGCGGCGACATCCAAGATGTGCAGCATCTCTTCTTTAGTGAAATCTGAAATTGATATTAAACTTTTAGGCATATCTTTGTTTGCTTTGTGTCGTTTGTCTTTGTGTGTAACTTATTTATTATCAAATACTTTCCTGTTGGAGCGTTTCGACTTTTGTCCCATCTATCTTCAAAAGGGCATGAGCTATTTTAGGGGAGTCTGTTATCTTGACGTTAGCGATAATAGAACACTCGGCTTCGAATCTCTTCTCGCCAATCTCAGCTCCGATTTTTCTCATCTCCTTGAGAACCTTGTCGGTGTTTTCGTAAGAGAAAATGACCTTGATTTTTTCAGTGGCGGTCTTTACGATGGTCGCCGCATTGGATAGTGCGTCTGATGTGGCTGATTTGTAGGCTTTTATAAGCCCTGGTACACCTAATTTTACTCCTCCGAAATATCGGACTACTACAACAAGTATATCGCTCAACCCTTTCGACAGTATTTCCCCGTAAATCGGGCGGCCTGCGGTAGATGAAGGTTCGCCATCATCGTTGATCCTGAATATTTCACCATTAAGACCGATTCTGTATGCGAAGCAATGGTGAGTCGCATCGTAGTATTTTTTCTTAATCTGTTGGATAATTTCAAGTGCCTGATCTGCGGAAGAACAAGGGTAGGCGAAGGAGAGAAAACGGCTTCCATTATCCTTGTACAGCCCCTCAGAAGGGGTGGCGATACTTAGATAACAATCTTGCGAAAGTGAAGGTTCGACTCGTTTTTCTTTGCCCATTCCGAATTGTAAAGGTATCTTGTTTTTGATAATTTTGCAACATGACCAAGGCCGAATTTTTACACTCTTTCACGCTTCTTAGGGAGATAATTCTTGATTTTCTTGATTCTCCTGAGAGTGAATCTATTATAGGAAAAGCTTGTAGGGCTTCAGCCTTGGAAAATAATTTTTTCACTCTCCCGATGCAGAAGTTCGCATTGCGGGCGATCGCTGAAAAATTTTTGTCGGATGATGCGCTTGAATATTTGTCGAAAGCGGAGGCAGTAGAGAAAAAGGTCGGAATAATCATGGCGGGCAATATTCCCGCTGTGGGATTCTTGGATTTGCTGTGTGCTCTTGCCTGCGGATGCAAGGCGATGGTAAAGCTTTCATCGAAAGACAGATATCTGATTCCCGCCCTATGCGGATCAATAGGGGAAAGGTGCGATAATTTAAAGCGCCCCATTTCCGAAAGTGTTCTCTTCTCGGATTCGAAGGAGGGATTGGCGGACTTTTTCAATGGGGTGGATCCGATTCTTTTTTCGGGAAGTGATGACTCGGCTTCTTCTGTATTGTCGGAATTTCCAGAGACACGGAAACTTTTGAGAGGCAGCCGTTTCAGCTTTGCGGTCGTTACCGGTGACGAGAGTGATGAGGAGTTGGCGGGATTAGCTTCGGATATCCTTCTTTATTGCGGATTGGGATGCAGAAGCGTGTCGTATCTCTTAGTTCCGGACGGATATGATTTTGAGAGACTTAAGACGGCGCTTCTTTCGGTCGGAAATCATTTGGAAGTTGATAGGATCGGACCGTTTCATAATATGGTAGCGAGAAACAGAGCGGTTGCGGCCTTAAGCGAAAGGCTGTCTCATGGCGGAGTCATAAAAAAAGGTGAGATGGCGGATTGCGGTTGTATCCTTTTGGAAAACTCCCCCGAACCGTTCCCCCCGTTGGGAGTTGTGAGGTTTTGTTACTATGACAATATCGATATGCCCGAAATTTTTGAGCGTACTAACATTGAGTCGGTACAGAAAAAATATACTACTTTTGGGAACGCCCAGAGGCCGGAAATTTACGAGTGGCCTGACGGCGTGAATATTATTAACTTCCTGTGCTCTAAATAAAATGGCGATTTACAGATATAAAGCGACTTTTCCTTTCAGTAAGGTCTTTTTCCGTGAATATGAAATAGACGGTGATATTACTTTATTCGCCCTG
>CAMGTS010000098.1 GCA_946062035.1 uncultured Bacteroidales bacterium | reverse complement strand
TTTTATACGTCGATATAGAAAGAACTCTTGATGCAGAGTGGGCGCAGAAATTGGGCGCCTATTTCAGCGAAAGAGGCGTTCTTACCTTCAACTTTCTCCACAAGAGAATTGAGTTCCGCTACAGCCTTCTCATAGCTCATCTCCTGATTTTCAATATTTTCCGACATATTTACTATCGTATTTATCTATAGTGTCAATACTGCGTCCACCGTTATCGGCGGCTCAGCTTTCATTATTCTTCACATCCGTCGCAATGAATTCAGCGTCGCCATCCTTCATAAGAATCCTCAGCAAAGCTCCCTCCTTTATCTGGTTAATATGCGCTACCGGCTCGCCGTCCGCAAACACAAGACCATAACCTTTCCCCAAAATCCGCTTCGGGTCATTCGCAACTATCTTCTGCTGTATCAGATCAAGGGCTGAACTCTCTAACTGAATCTTCGCGAGAGAGGCGTTATAGATTCTAACCTTAAGGCGTTCCAACGATGCTACATTGTCGGAGACTGCTCCGTAAACACATCCACGAAGAACTCCCGAATACCTTTCAAGTTTTATTTTTTCGGTATTCAACGTAGCATCTACAGCCACATTCATCCTCGTTTTCAGAGTTTTAAGGGTTAGAAGTCCGTCGCTTATCCTCTCCGCAACTCCCGAACTTATCCTCGAAATAAGACTGTTCAGCTTCAGGCCGCCATCTTCCAAGATTCTATGAGCCGCCGAAGAAAGCCTTTGCTGCAACTCGGCGATCTCTTCTCTGCCATCATCGAATATCCCTATGAGGTAGTCAGCCGCACCGGTCGGAGTCTTTACCCTGACAGCCGCAACCATATCGCAGATATGGGTATCCCGTTCGTGCCCTATTCCGCTGATTACAGGGAGCGGCGATTCTGCTATAGCTTTCGCTACCAGATAATCATCGAAACATGCAAGGTCCAATGCGCCTCCGCCGCCTCTGATAAATACGACCACGTCAAATTCATTCTGACGTTCAGCCACTTTAGCGAAAGCCTCTGCGATACCCTCAGGAGCGGTCACACCTTGCATGGGAGCTGAAAACAACTCAGTACGGAAGTTTATGCCCGAATCTGAAAGGTGTTTGATAAAGTCTCCATAACCCGCCGCATTCTCAGCGGAAACAATCGCAAGCCTGCAAGGGAGGACCGGGATGGCAAGCTCTTTATTAAGATTGATAAGTCCCTCATATTCAAGCCTTGCCAAAGTCCTGCGCCTCTGAGCCTCCATATCGCCCAACGTGAACGATGGTTCGATATCCAAAATATTCAGGGAAAGGCCGTAAACTTCGGAATACTGGGGTCTGATCTTCACAAGGACTTTTATACCCGCCTTAAGGTCGTCACCTGTCGATTCTCGGAAAATCGGAGTCAAAGCGTTGTTTACTCCTCTCCAGATTGTGGCGCGTGCGTCAGCTATTTTCCTTCCGGAAGAATCTGTCTCTACCAACTCCATATAACAATGCCCCCTCGGCCAACTATTGTTCACACTCGCTATTTCAGCGGTTACCCACACAGCATCTGAAAGTTCGTTCTCAATTACATAGCGAACCTCCGAGAGGTATTCGTACAAGGTAAGATGTTCGTTCTCTTCCTCTCCAAAAAGGTCATCCGAGACACGCTCGACAAAACCTTCATCGAACATCTCCCGACGATGGCGCTTTTCATCTTCCGAAAGAGAATTCCACTCCGCTTCCTCACGGGCCTCCATTTTTTTTGCCCTTTTCCACATCCCTTCGAACTCAACATCCGATATTTCCGAATCTCTTTGTCTCATGCTGCGCAAGGTACAAACAAATCGCTAAAATTTTCTAAATTTGCCGCAAAACAGAAACCTATGAAGATAACAAAGGCGGCCTTCTCAGGTAGCAGCACATCCATAAAGGGGAAACCCACCCTCAGACTGCCTGAGATAGCGTTTATCGGCAGATCAAATGTCGGTAAGTCTTCGCTGATCAATATGCTTTGTACAGGTGCGCAGAAAGAGACGAAGGGCAAAGAACTCGCAAGGACGAGCGCATCTCCCGGAAAGACAATCGCCATCAATCACTTCCTGATAGACGGCAAATGGTATCTCGTGGATATGCCCGGATATGGTTTCGCCAAGCTGCCTCAGACGCAGCGCAAGGAGTTGGCAAGGATGAACGCTGAATTTATCAACAAGTCAGAAGAACTCGCCACTCTTTTTGTTTTGATAGACTCAAGACATAGTTTACAAGAAGTTGATTTACAATTCATTATAAGCGCAGCAAGAGCCGGCATACCTTTGGCTTTCATCTTTACAAAGGCTGATAAAATCGGCAAGAACGTATTGGAGAAGAACATCACCGGTATCAAGAAGAGACTTTTGGAGTATTGGGAGGAGCTGCCACCGTATTTTGTAACGTCAGCGGAATAAGGGACCGGAAGAACAGAAGTATTGGACTACATCTCAGAAGTCCTGCAAATAGTTAAAAACAAGACAATTAGCTCAGATCCAAATAATAACTAAACTAACAATGGAACACGCAATAAAAATATTCTCTACAAGAAACTCCAAGTACCTTGCGGAAAGAATCGCAAAGTCACTCAACATGGAACTCGGCAAATCGGAAGTTACTGTTTTCAGTGACGGAGAGTTTCAGCCTGTTTATCTTGAAAGCGTCAGAGGCGCGACCCTCTTCATCGTATGCTCATCTTTTCCTCCGATGGAGAATCTGATGGAGCTTCTGCTGATGATTGACGCTGCACGCAGAGCCTCTGCATATCAAGTAATTGCAGTTATGCCTTATTTCGGTTGGGCGAGACAGGACCGCAAAGACAGACCGAGAGTGTCTATCGGAGCGAAGCTCGTCGCAAATCTTCTGGCTGCGGCAGGTTGCAACAGAGTCATGACCGCTGACCTTCACGCAGATCAGATTCAGGGTTTCTTCGACTTCCCTGTAGATCATATTTACGCAAGTTCCATCTTCCTCCCGTACCTGCGTTCTCTAAAACTCGAAAACCTCTCTATAGCCGCCCCTGATATGGGTAGCGCAAAGAGAGTCAACGCTTACGCAAGAATCTTGGGTTGCCCGATGATCATCTGCCATAAGAGCAGGGAAAAAGCTAATGTCGTCGGTTCAATGACCGCAATCGGAGATGTCGAGGGAAGGAATGTGGTTATAGTCGATGATATGGTCGATACCGCAGGAACGTTGTGCAAGGCCGCAAGTATGCTTATGGAGAAAGGCGCGGCAAGCGTAAGGGCTTTGGCTACTCATCCTGTATTAAGCGGCACTGCCTATGAGAAGATCGCCAACTCTCCTCTTCAGGAACTCGTTGTTACAGACACAATTCCATTGAGAGCTCCGGCCGGTGCGGACACAAGCAAGATCAAGGTCATTTCTGTCGCTGAACTATTCGGAGACGTTATTGACAAAGTTTACAAGGACAAATCCTTCAGCACATCTTTCCTTTACTAAAATGTTGATTAACAGAGACCTTTCTATCGAGCAAATACACGATACACTTGTCGGAGGGATAAAAAGCTACTTCAACAAGTGCCATGTCAGTCGTGCCATATTAGGGCTATCGGGCGGTATAGATTCCGCCGTGGTAGCCGCTCTTGCTGTCGAAGCTCTTGGAAAAGAGAACGTACACGGTTTTATGATGCCGAGTGAATTCTCTACCCTACATTCGATTCAAGATGCCGTTGACCTTGCGGAAAATTTGGGGATGAGCTATGATGTGATACCTATCGCAGGCGTATATGCGGAGTTGATGAAAGCCTTGGCACCTGTCTTCGCCAATAAAAAAGAGTGGAGTGTAGCGGAGGAAAATCTCCAGGCAAGAACAAGAGGCATATTGCTCATGGCATATTCCAACAAGTTCAACGCCCTGTTGCTCAACACTTCCAACAAGAGCGAACTCTGCACGGGATACGGAACTTTATACGGAGACTTGGCAGGTGCGATGATGGTCATCGCTGACTTATACAAGGGAGATGTCTACGAACTGGCCGGTTATATCAACAAAGATTCGCAAATCATCCCTCAATCGACAATGACCAAAGCCCCTTCCGCTGAGTTGCATGTCGGTCAGAAAGACTCTGACTCATTGCCAGACTATGCTAAACTAGACCCTGTACTGTATGAACTGAACGAGGGTGGAAAAAGCTTTGAAGACCTTGAAAAAGAGGGAGTTAACAAAGAGCTTTTGGCAAAAGTCAGAAGCCTTACCGGAAAATCTTCTTTCAAGATTCACCAGATCCCGCCTATCCTGAATATCAGCGGTAAACCTATAGTCTATAAAGAAAAATGCTTACTCTAAAGGTCATACTCATCGGCGTATTGGTTTTAGGACTTTGCGTTTTCGGGATGTGCTTCAATATCATCTTCAAGAAAGACGGCAAGTTCCCTGACGGAGAAATAGGAAGGAATAAGGAGCTGAGAAAGAGAGGGATAATCTGCATGAGGGAGGAAGACGAGAAAATCTGGGGCAAATCAAAACAGATTAGGGTTACTGGAAAGAAAAAGAAGTTCGCACCCGATTCCAACTGCACGACATGCGATGAGGATTGTGCGCTTAAAGGATTGACAAATAGATAATTACAATTATGGGAATAGTTGCTATAGTGGGGAGACCTAACGTGGGGAAATCCACACTTTTCAATAGAATGACCGGTATCCGCAAGGCCATAGTCGATGAGACCGCCGGCGTTACGAGAGACCGCAATTACGGGAAGTGCGAATGGTGCGGCACAACCTTTTCCGTAATAGATACAGGTGGTTATACCACCAACTCCGATGATATTTTCGAAGGTGAAATCCGCAAACAGGTAATGGCCGCCATCGAAGAGTCTGATGTCATTCTCTTTATGTGCGATGTAGGCACGGGTATAACCGACTACGATGCCGATATCGCTAAAATCCTGAGACAGTGCAAGAAACCAGTTATACTTACTGTCAATAAAGTAGATACGGGAGACAAGATGTTCGGCACATACGAATTTCACGGACTTGGTCTTGGGGAACCTATCTGCATAGCATCCGCAAGCGGCGGAGGGACAGGAGACCTGTTGGACAAGATTGTAGAAGAGCTTAAAAAAGTCAAACAAAGCGAAAGAGTCGATCCTGAATCATTAGGACTGCCGAGAGTCACGATTGTAGGAAGACCGAATGTAGGAAAGTCCTCTCTTGCAAACGCTTTGCTGGATACCGAAAGAAATATCGTCACTCCGATAGCGGGCACGACAAGAGATGCCATCACTACCCGTTACAACAAGTTCGGTTATGATTTTCTCCTTGTGGACACCGCAGGGTTGAGAAAAAAGGGGAAGGTTACTGAAGATCTCGAATTCTACTCCGTGATGAGAGCTGTCAGGAGCATAGAAAATTCCGATGTATGTATCTTGATGATAGATGGTTCAGAGGGAATACAGGCTCAGGATATGAACATATTCTATCTTATTCACAAGAACGGCAAGGCTTGTGTTTTCGTCGTTAACAAGTGGGATAAGATAGATAAGGAGGCGAATACGATGAAGGAGTTCAAGGAGAACATTCTCAAGACGCT
>CAMGTS010000097.1 GCA_946062035.1 uncultured Bacteroidales bacterium | reverse complement strand
TTCCTTAAAAACCCTAAAAAATATACCGCTCTTGGCGGAAAAATTCCAAAAGGCGCTTTGCTTGTAGCCCCTCCAGGTACGGGTAAGACTTTGTTGGCGAAGGCTGTCGCCGGTGAGGCGAATGTTCCGTTCTTCTCTATGAGCGGTTCTGATTTCGTGGAGATGTTCGTCGGGGTCGGTGCTTCAAGGGTTAGAGACCTGTTCAAGCAGGCTAAGGAAAAAGCCCCTTGTATCGTCTTTATAGACGAGATTGACGCTGTAGGTCGCGCACGTGGCAAGAATGTCGGCTTCTCATCGAATGATGAAAGGGAAAACACTCTTAATCAGCTTCTTACCGAGATGGATGGTTTCGGGACTAACAGCGGGGTCATTATACTTGCCGCCACTAACCGTGCGGATATTCTCGATAAGGCGTTGATGAGAGCTGGAAGATTTGACCGTCAGATCAGTATTGACCTTCCGGAGCTTAAGGACAGGGAGGCTATTTTCAACGTACATCTCAGCAAACTTAAATTAGACAAGAACCTTCAGGTGGATTTCCTCGCAAAGCAGACTCCTGGATTTTCAGGAGCGGATATCGCCAATGTCTGCAATGAGGCGGCCCTTATCGCCGCAAGGCATGACAAAGAGTCTGTTGACAAGCAGGATTTCCTTGACGCTATCGACAGGATTATAGGCGGTCTGGAAAAGAAGAGCAAGATCGTTCCTCCAGGTGAGAAAAGGACTATAGCGTTCCACGAAGCGGGGCATGCTACAGTGAGCTGGTTCCTTCCTAATGCCAACCCTCTTCTGAAAGTCACGATCATCCCGAGAGGAAACGCACTTGGTGCGGCATGGTATGTCCCGGAAGAGAGACAAATCATGACTAAGGAGCAGATGATGGACGAGATGGCATCACTAATCGGAGGGCGTGTGGCTGAGGAACTTATCAACAAAAAGATATCTTCCGGCGCTTTGAATGACTTGGAACGTCTTACCAAGATGTCATATGCTATGGTAACATATTATGGAATGAGCGATGCGGTCGGAAACGTCTCATTCTATAATTTCAACAGCGACGGCTATCAGATTACAAAGCCTTATAGCGAGAAGACCGCAGAACTGCTTGACTCAGAAGCTAAAAGGTTTATAAATGAGGCTCATGCCATGGCTAAGGAAGTGCTTACTACGCACATGGAAGGTTTTACTGAACTTGCCAATCTTCTCTTGGAAACAGAGGTTATCTTTGCCGAGGATCTGGAGAGAATCTACGGCCCTCGTGTAAAGACTGAGGATCAGATTGCGAGGGAAGAGGCTCAGAAGAAAAAGGAGCAGTTGGCGGCGGACTCAGGGGCAAGTGCCATTGCCGCCAATAATGAAGATTCAGGAGCTGTTACGGCAGGGTCTGGGACAACGGATAGCGGAAAGGAAGCATAACGGTCGAGTTTCAATATAGAAGTGATGAGTACGGAAACAAGGAAGAATTTGATAATCAGGACAATCAGCGGGATTGTGTTTATAGCCGCAACCTTTGCGGCGATATTCCTGCACCCCTTTGTCTATATGGCCGTGTTCGGTTTCTTTCTTTTCTGTGCAATGCACGAGTATCTGCGCATTACGATAGGTAAAGGAAAGGTGGCTCTCAAGGCTGCGGCTATAGTTTCCGGACTCTCGGCGTTTTTATGTATAAGCGCTTTTGTCGCTGAGCTTTATGCGGATATCGATATCTACCCGGTCGGGGTGTTTTTCGGTTGTGCGGGACTTATGTCTTTTCTTGCGCTGCCTGTAATAAACCTTTTTGAAAAACATTATAACGGGCTTGGAAATGCCTGGGCTTCACTGCTGTACATTGCGCTTCCATTTTGCCTGATGGGATATTTCTATTCGTTCA
The DNA here is from genome assembly GCA_946062035.1 of uncultured Bacteroidales bacterium. Classification (GTDB taxonomy): domain Bacteria; phylum Bacteroidota; class Bacteroidia; order Bacteroidales; family UBA932; genus Egerieousia. The sequence goes on along the minus strand of CAMGTS010000097.1, from coordinate 3,697 downwards.
ATTATGCGACTTTACACGGATGGCATCTCGCTTCTATACTGATTTTGTTATGGGCTGGTGATGTAGGCGCATATTGCATAGGAACGATGTTCGGACAGGGGGCGAAAGGGCATAAGCTCATGCCTTCTATCTCACCCAAGAAATCATGGGAGGGAGTATTCGGCGGTGCCCTCATGACACTTATTGCCGGGCTTATTCTCTTCAAGTGCGGAGTGATATGGGGGACTTTCAATGTTAATGTCTGGTTCACGTTGCTATATTGCATAGTGATTTTTGCGGCGGGTGTTTTTGGAGATTTGGCGGAGTCGCAGTTGAAGCGTAACTTTGGCGTGAAAGATTCAGGCTCGATAATGCCTGGGCATGGCGGCTTTTTAGACAGATTCGACAGTGCCCTGCTTGCTTTGCCTGTAGCTTTTGCAATGCATATTCTAATTAGCTGACAAGATGATACATAAGGAAGGTCGAAGTTCTGTTTTTGTTGTATTGCTGATTTTTGCGGGCTTGAGTATAATCATGTTCGCCTCTTTCGGTTGCAATTTCGTGACTGTGACGCTTTCACTGCTGCTTCTTGTCTGGTTTCTTTTCATCTCATATGTTTTCCGTGACCCGAAACGCGAGGTTATTCCCGATAAGGATGCGTTAGTATCTTCCGCCGACGGTAAGGTCGTGATTATCAGGGAGACCGAAGAGAACGAATTTTTGCACACAAAATGTAAGATGGTTTCGGTCTTTATGAGCGTTTATGATGTCCATGTAAATTACTATCCTGTTGACGGTAAGATATTGTATTACAAACACCATTGGGGAAAGTATGTCGTGGCTTGGCACCCTAAATCTTCCACTAAGAACGAACGAACCTCTATTGCGATAGAAACGGCAGGCGGCAAGAAAATACTTGTCAGACAGATTGCAGGATATGTCGCAAGAAGAATCGTATGCTATGCTAAAGAGGGGGCGGATGTGAAGCAAGGGCAGCAGCTCGGCTTCATAAAGTTCGGCAGCAGGGTGGATTTCTTCCTTCCGCTCGACGCTGAGATTCTTGTCAAAAAAGGCGATACAGTCGTCGCTTGCCAGACTCCTATAGCCAGATTGTAGTTATTCTCATTAAAAACCAACCACTCCTGTGGGCTTCATTCGCACGCTATGCGTTTCTGAGATTGCGGATAGCTACTTCAGGGTCAGGTTCGCTGAATACCGCACTTCCTGCCACGAGAATATCGGCACCGGCCTCGCATATTTCAGCGCAATTCCCTGCGGTAACGCCTCCATCGACCTCGATGAGGCAGTCCGGATTGTTCTCTTCTATGATCTTCTTTAGTCTTGCTATTTTTTCAGTGCAATACGGAATGTACTTCTGACCTCCGAATCCAGGATTTACTGACATTACTACAATGTAGTCAGCGATTCTGACGACATCATACAGTAGCTGCTCGCTTGTAGCCGGATTTATAGCCACACCCGCTTTCATCCCTAACTCCTTGATGGATGCTATTGTCCTGTCCAAGTGTGTACAAGCTTCATAGTGAACGCTTACAGAGCCTATTCCGAAGTTCTTATAGTCTTTCAGGAATTTGGCTGGGTCTACGATCATCAGATGTGCCTCTACAGGAATCTTCGCATTCTTTGTGATAGCCTTGATGACAGGAGTTCCGTATGAAATATTCGGAACAAAAACCCCGTCCATGATATCGAGGTGGAAGATGTCTCCGCACCTGTTGACCATCTCTATATCCTTGTTGAGATTGCCGAAGTCTGCCGAAAGCATCGACGGCGCTATCAAAATCTTTTTCATGCTATGTGTTTTTATGTTGTTATCTTAATTATCCCAGTAACTGGCGTTTTTCTTGAATTGCAGAAGGTCCGCAAGTGCAGAAGCGTTGGCGGAGATTCTGAAACTCCAACTTTCCCATTTGCCGTTAGGAATCCATGAGAACGCTATCTGGAAACAGTGCAGGCTGAAATTGCCAGAAAGCTGTGTGGTCGTCAACTTCTTTTTTGTAAGGTCAAAGCCTGTGTTCAAGCTTATACCGAAATCCTTGTAAAGTCTGACTTGGGAGTTGACACCGAGTGTCATCATGTGGTTGTTCCTTGTATTGAGCCTGTCGTTTGCGTACTGATAACTCTTTGAATATGAGTAGCTATAGCTCAAATTGACTGACCACGGCATATTGGGGTCATAATAGAACACCCATCCTCCGGGTATATATTCTCCTGTGATAGGGTGATAATAGACACGTTGATACAGAGACTCCTGCTGGCTTCCTCTTTGCGTCGTCGCATTGCGAGGATTGTTCGCTGAGCCCTCTTCCGCCCGATATTCACTTCCCAATCTGCTTGTGCCGTCTCCTGAGAATGTATATGATGTCGAAACACTCGCATTTACAAGACGAAACAATTTGAAACCACCTTCTTGCGCTACATTGAACTTGTTGATTTTTGTACCTCTGCTGTTTATCGCATAAGGATCCAATCCCATGTTCGCTGATACCGCCATCTTGCCGAAGATATTGGTACTCATTGAGACTGATATGTTTGATAGATTGAGCGAATCCGCAAGAAAGTTGTAGTTTCCGGAAATGTTCAATTGGTCGATCAACTTGACTTTTTTCACTCCTTTGCCGGTCGTATCTGCTCTTGAGCGGACTTTCGCCTCGACGGTATTGCCGAACTGGAAAGACATCGACGCACTCTGTCCCATTCCTGGCGGTGAATAAATTTGTCCGGAGTATTTGTTGTAGACTCTTGACTGCTGCACTCCGTTGAGGTCTACATAGTTAAGAGTCTTATATCCGTTGGCTTTCGTTCCGAGTTCAGGCTGGAAACTGAAGCTGATAGATGGAGTTATGACGTGTCTTATAGACTGTACTATTTTGTCTTTTCCGAAATTGAAAATACCGTACAATCTTGTCGTGAACGCAAGGTTGAAAGAGTAGTTCTGCGTGACTCCGAATGTGCTGAACGGAGTGGACTGCTCTGTGATTACCCTTTGAGTCTGGTAGTCGTAATGCTGCTCTGAATCAGAGAAATACCAATTCATGCCGTATGATACTCCCGGGCTCGCCTGGATGTATTTGAGCAATGTGAATGTAGGCAGTCCGATAGTGAACTGATGCCTCATTCCGTTCTTCATTTTCTTGAAGAAATCAGGCTCGCCGACATCCGAACTCTTGAAATTTATTTTGTTGTCGAAATTGCCTGTATAGTTGAAACTTATTGTTTCATAGAACTTCTGCTTCCCCACCTGTTCCTTTCTCTTGAAAGGGTAGATTCTCGAAACGGTGAAAGTCAGGTTAGGAAATGTAACCGCATAGGAACTGTCTCGTGAGTTCTGACTGTGCATAGCATTGACAGTCAGCGATAACGGGGTGCCTGCCCATGTCTTGCCATAACTGATTGAAGATGAAATCTGATTGGTAAGAGCCTGGCTTATCGTCGTCGAGTTGTATCTGCTGTTGGACGGGCTTGAGAAGTTTACCGCCGCCCTGAAGGTCGTTCCGGGTCTCTTTTTTGCATCCTGAACATGATTCCAGTTCAACGCGAAGTTGGTGGTCTTCATATAGTCAGGAGAGTTTTTCTCTCCTGTTATGTCTACAGAGTAGACGCCGCTCAGGTTTCCGGAGTAGTTATAACGTTTGTTGTACCTCGTGTTAAGGTTGGTCGCCCATGAACCTCGAGTATAGATGTCTACGGTAGCGGC
>CAMGTS010000096.1 GCA_946062035.1 uncultured Bacteroidales bacterium | reverse complement strand
GAGTTGCTTATTAATTCCGGATGCTGAAAGTGGCTATTTCACTATTAATTATTTTATAGCAACCGGCGGAAGAATTCCCAAAGCACGATGCCTATTGAGACGGAGACATTTATCGAGTGTTTAGTGCCGTGCTGCGGGATTTCGAGGACATGGTCGCTGAGGTCTACGACATCCTGTCCGACTCCGTGAACCTCATTCCCGAATACTAAGGCGTATTTTTCGCTTGCGGGGTTATCGCCTGAATCGGCCAAAGGCAGTTTCAGATTGAGAAGGTTTATACTTTCTTCGGCCTGTTCTACGCTTATTACCGTATAACCCTCCTCTTTGAGTTTGCGCACGACATCCACAGTACTTTCGGAGTGCTCCCAATCGACGCTGAATTCGGCTCCCAAAGCGGATTTGTGTATCTCGGCAGACGGCGGGGTGGCGCAGATGCCGCAGAGGTAGATTTTCTGTGCGGCGAAAGCGTCGGATGTCCTGAATGCCGCACCGATGTTGAACTGGCTTCTCACATTGTCAAGGACAATGACAACCGGTATTTTAGGAGCTGAGTGGAACTGCTCTACCGAGAGCCTTCCAAGTTCGCTGTTGAGTAGTTTTCTTCCCATTGCTTCAAACTCTTACGGCGGACAAAGATACTCCATTCCGAGCTTTTTATATCATCCCAAAATTCTTATATTTGCCCACCATACAAACGCGATATAAATTTACATAATATATGAAACAAGATCTTGAAATATCAGAATTGATTAAAAGAGAGGAGAGCCGTCAGTTGATAGGTGTTGAGCTTATAGCCTCTGAAAACTTTGTCAGCGACCAGGTTCTTGCGGCTTTAGGTTCTGTTTGCACCAACAAATACGCAGAGGGTTATCCAGGACACAGATATTATGGCGGATGCCAAGAGATCGACAAGATAGAGCAGGTGGCGAAAGACCGTCTCTGCAAGCTTTTCGACGCTGAATACGCGAATGTCCAGCCTCACTCAGGCGCTCAGGCGAATATGGCGGTCATGATGGCCTGCCTCAAGCCGGGTGATACTTTCATGGGGCTTAATTTGGATATGGGCGGACATCTTACTCACGGTTCGCCTGTAAATGTTTCGGGCAAGCTATACAACGCAGTTGCCTACGGTCTGAACGAAAAGACGGGTTATATCGACTATGACGATATGGAGAAAAAGGCTTTGGAGCATAAACCAAAGCTGATTATCGGTGGTGCGTCCGCTTACTCAAGAGAGTGGGATTGGGAGCGAATGAGGGCGATAGCCGACAAGGTAGGCGCTATTCTTTGGGTCGATATGGCTCATCCTGCCGGACTTATAGCAAAGGGTCTTCTTAAGAACCCTGTCAAATATGCGCATGTCGTAACATCTACGACTCATAAGACCTTGAGAGGCCCTCGCGGTGGCGTTATCCTGCTCGGCAAGGATTTCGAGAATCCGTTCGGTATAAAGACCCCTAAGGGTGCGGTCAAGATGATGAGCGCTGTTCTTGACTCATCGGTTTTCCCTGGTATTCAGGGTGGTCCGCTTGAGCATTGCATTGCGGCAAAAGCAGTGGCTTTCTTTGAGGCGTTGCAGCCTGAGTTCAAGACTTATGTCGAGCAGGTTGCGGCGAATGCGAAAGTTATGGCTGAGGAGTTCCTTGCAAAGGGCTACAAAGTTGTCAGTGGAGGTACGGACAACCACATGATGCTTATCGACTTGCGCACGAAGTTCCCGGAACTTACGGGTAAGGTCGTGGAAAATACTCTTGTTCAGGCAGATATCACTGTAAACAAGAATATGGTTCCGTTCGATACCCGCTCGCCGTTCCAGACGTCAGGTATCAGGGTAGGTACTCCTGCGATCACAACGAGGGGTCTGAAAGAGAACGATATCAGATATATTGTCGAGCTTATCGATAAGGTTCTTTGCAATATTGAGGATACTAAGGTTCTCGAGGATGTCAAACGTCAGATCGAGCAGCTTATGATAGGCAGACCGTTGAATATCTGGTAGCCTGTAAATTGAACACAATTAGAGGAATATGAATATAATAAAGAAAACAATCAGTCTCAGCGATGGACGTGTTATAGAAATTGAGACTGGCAAACTTGCCAAGCAGGCAGATGGCTCGGCAGTTGTAAAAATGGGAGGTACGATGCTTCTGGCAACGGTTACCTGTGCCAAAGAAGCAGAAGAGGATGTTGATTTTCTGCCGCTTCAAGTAGATTATAAAGAGAAGTTCTATGCCGCCGGCCGTTTTCCGGGCGGTTTCATGAAGAGAGAGGGAAAGGCAAGTGATTATGAAATTCTTATCGCGCGTCTTATAGACAGAGCTTTGAGGCCTTTGTTCCCTGAGGATTTCCATGCGGCTGTTTTTGTAAACGTCACATTGATTTCAGCGGATAAGGATACTCAGTCTGACGCTCTTGCCGGACTTGCCGCCGCAAGTGCCTTGGCTGTGAGCGATATACCTTTCAACGGCCCTATTTCGGAGGTAAGAGTCGTAAGAATCAATGGTGAGTATAAGATTAATCCTGCATTCTCAGAGATGCCGGAGACGGATCTTGAGCTTATGGTTGGTGCGACAGCCAAGAATATCATGATGGTTGAGGGTGAGATGAAGGAGGTAAGCGAGGATGTGATGCTCGGTGCCATAATGTTCGCTCATGAAGAGATAAAGAAGCAGTGCGCTGTATTGGATGAACTCACAAAAGAGTGCGGTAAGACAGAAAAGAGAACATATTGCCACGAGACTAACGATGAGGCTCTCAGAGAGGCTTGCAACAAGTTCTGCTATGACCGTTGTTATGAGATAGCGAAGGGTGCGTTCCCTAAGCAGGAGCGTACAGAGAAGTTCGAGGCTTTGAAAGAGGAGTTTATCGAAACGATACCTGAGGAGGAGAGAGAGGAGAAGACTTCAATGGTCAACAGATATTACTCTGCTGTCGAGAAGAAGGCGATGCGTGACCTGATTCTCAATGAGGGTCGCAGATTGGATGGCCGTACTACTACCGATGTACGTCCTATCTGGTGCGAAGTGGATTATCTTCCTTGCGCACACGGCAGTGCGATCTTTACAAGAGGTGAGACCCAGTCTCTTGCGACTGTCACCCTCGGTACAAAATTAGATATGAAAGCGATGGATGAGGTTCTTGTTCAGGGTAACGAGCAGTTCGTCCTCCACTATAATTTCCCTCCGTTCGCGACTGGTGAGGCAAGACCTCAAAGGGGTGTGGGCCGTCGTGAGATCGGACATGGTAACCTTGCGATGCGTGCTTTGAAACCAATGGTTCCGACAGGTGAGGAGAATCCTTACGCAGTAAGAGTAGTTTCGGATATTCTTGAGTCAAACGGCTCATCATCAATGGCTTCTGTTTGCGCAGGCTGTCTTGCTCTGATGGATTCAGGTATCAAGCTGAAGAAACCTGTCGCAGGTGTGGCTATGGGACTTATCGAAGAGGGTGGCAAGTACGCTATTCTTTCCGATATTCTCGGTGACGAGGATCACCTTGGCGATATGGACTTTAAGGTTGCCGGTACAAAGGACGGTATCACCGCAACCCAGATGGATATCAAGTGTGACGGTCTTTCTGAGGAAATTATGGCAAAGGCTCTTGCCCAGGCAAAACAGGCCCGTATGCACATTATGGGCGAGATGATGAAGACTATCTCAGAGCCTCGTGCGGATCTTAAACCATACGCTCCTCGTATCGTACAGCTCAGAATTCCAGGAGAGTTCATCGGCGCTGTCATCGGTAAGGGCGGTGAGGTTATCCAGAAGATTCAGAGAGAGACCCTTACGACTGTTACAGTTACTGAGGAGAAGCAGCTTGACGGAACTTCTATCGGCGTAGTTGATATCTTCGGAGAGAACAAAGACAATATGGATAAGGCTCTTGCATGGATCAAGAATATCACGACCGTACCTGAGGTAGGTGAGGTTTACCATGGAAAGGTTGTTTCAATCCTTGAGTTCGGTGCGTTCGTAGAGATTTTGCCGGGTAAAGAGGGACTTCTTCATATATCAGAGATTGCATGGAACAAGACAGAAAAGGTTGAGGATGTCCTTAAGGTAGGTGATGAGGTAGATGTCAAACTCCTCGAAATCGACGAGAAGACAGGCAAGATGAGACTTTCAAGAAAGGCTCTCTTGGAGAAACCAGAGGGATACGTTGAGCCTGTCCGCAGACCGAGACCTGAGGGTGGTAACCGCAATGACAGAGGCGGTGCACGTGGCCAGAACCGTGGCGACAGAGGAGGCTTCCGTGGCAACGGTAGGGGCGACAGAAACCATGATCACGCTCCACGTGAGAACCGTCAGCACAATGAGGCGGCATCTGAACAGGGCAATCCTGAAAACAACGGAGAATAATCCGATTGTTTCTGACTGAATAGAGAGATGGCTGGAAGTAGTAAGACTTCCAGCCATTCTTTTTTGACGTTTTTTGGGACTCTAAAACCGAGGGCAAAAAAAAACCGGCTCGATATCCGAACCGGTCTCTGATTTCCTTGCGATAATTATTTACGAAGTTCAAGCTCCTTAACTATCTTTCTGTACCTCTCAATATCAATCTCCTTAAGGTAATCAAGGAAACGACGTCTCTTACCGACGAGCATAAGAAGCGCACGCTCAGTAGCATGGTCCTTCTTGTTCTTTTTCATATGCTCGGTAAGATGAGCGATACGGTAGGAAAATAAAGCAATCTGACTCTCTGCAGAACCTGTGTCTTTATTAGACTTTCCGTACTTACCAAAGATCTCTTGCTTTTTGTCAGAATTCAAGTACTCTGCCATAATGCTAAAGATTTTAATTGTTAATTTTGCCCCGGCCTTTGCGGTATCGGGGTTGCAAAGGTAACAAAATTTCTTATCGGGCAAAACATTCCGAAGCTGCTTTTAGATGGACAGGACAAAAATCATCCAATATGGTGACGATATAGGTAAAGTTGCCTATATCAAGCGAATACAGAATAAGAGCGTCCGTATATCCATCAACGGCAAAGGTGAGGTAAAGGTAACTCTTCCGTATAGTGTGAGATTTTCGGTCGCTGAGGCGTTTCTTGCTGAGAAGATGGAATGGGTGATCGCACAAAGGGCAAAGGCGCTTGGCAGAAAGGTCCTTACAGAAGGAAACGTATCGCCAGAGGAACAGAAAAAGAAAACCGAAGAAGTCCGTCGCCTCGCTCATAAGATTCTTCCTGAGAGGGCGCATGCTGTCTATGAACTCATGACCCGAAAGATTATAGTCCGCAACTCTCTGGGACTTAGAGTCAAAGATCCGTTCAGATACAACAGGCTCGCCATAAAGAACAACGCCTCTAACTGGGGAAGTTGCTCTTCACTCAGAAACATTAACCTGAATATGCACCTTGTGGAGCTTCCTCCTGAACTTATGGACTTCGTAATCGCCCACGAGCTTTGCCATCTTGTTTATAGAAACCACGGGCCGAAATTCCATAAAATGCTTGATGCAGTTGTCGACGGAAAAGAGAAGTTCTTCAACGCCCGCCTCAGGGCCTTTCGTCCGAAATAAAAAAGCGCAACCTTAAATGGCTGCGCTTTTTTGCGTTTATAAGCGTTGGTTATTTTTGCAATTTTTGGAGTTTGTGTAGGTCTTTTTGGTATTGGAACTTTC
>CAMGTS010000095.1 GCA_946062035.1 uncultured Bacteroidales bacterium | reverse complement strand
ATAAAGGTTATAAAATCAACATCATAGATACGCCGGGGCACGCCGATTTCGGTGGAAAGTGGAGCGTGTTCTGAATATGGCGGATGGTGTCCTTCTGCTTGTAGACGCTTTCGAAGGTTGTATGCCTCAGACGAGATTCGTACTTCAGAAAGCTCTCGAACTTGGCAAGAAACCTCTTGTTGTCATAAACAAGATTGACAAGCAGAATTGCAGACCCGATGAGGTGAACGATCAGGTTTTTGAACTTATGTTCAACCTCAATGCTACGGACGATCAGCTCAATTATAAGACTGTCTACGGAGTCGCAAAGCAGGGATGGATGTCTTTGGACTGGAAAAAGCCAGGAACCGATCTTACTCCGTTGATGGACTTGATTATCAGTGAAATTCCGGCACCTGTCCAGGATTTTGAAGGAACTCCGCAGATGCTGATTTCGTCTTTGGAATACTCGCCATATGTAGGCAGAATCGCAATCGGCAGGGTCAAGAGGGGAATCCTTAAGGCCGGCATGGATATAACTCTTTGCAAACGTGAAGGCGGCGAGGAAAAGCACAGAATCAAAGATTTGATGGTATTCAATGGTCTTGAAAAGACTAAAGTCGAACAAGTCGGCAGCGGTGATATCTGCGCCGTGGTCGGAATCGACGGTTTCGAGATAGGTGATACCATAGCTGACCTTGAAAATCCTGAGGCTCTTCCGCCTATCAAGATAGATGAACCTACGATGAGTATGTTGTTCTGTATCAATGACTCCCCATTCTTCGGCAGAGACGGTAAGTTCGTCACTTCAAGGCATTTGAAAGAGAGATTGGACAAAGAATTGGAGAAAAACCTTGCATTGAGGGTAAAACCCGGAAAAACTTCTGACTCGTTCATTGTATATGGCAGAGGAGTGCTTCATCTTTCTATTCTTATCGAGACGATGCGCCGCGAGGGATTCGAACTTCAGATAGGTCAGCCGAAGGTTGTCGACAAGAACATAAACGGAGTGCGTTGCGAGCCTATCGAGCACTTGATAGTCGATGTTCCTGAGGAGTTTGTAGGTAAGGTGATTGAGATGACCACACGCAGAAAGGGCGCTTTGCTGCACATGGATCACAGAGGCGACAGGGTCCACTTGGATTTTGATATTCCGGCACGAGGCATCATCGGTCTGAGGAGCAATCTGATTACAGCGACTTCGGGTGAAGCGATAGTGGCTCATAGATTCAAGGATTACGAGCCATACAAGGGAGATATCGAAAAGAGAACCAATGGTTCGCTTGTGGCTTTGGAGACAGGTACTGCGGTCGCATATTCGATGTGGAAACTTTTGGATCGAGGCAAGTGGATTGTAAATCCTGGCGATGAGATATATGCAGGTGAGGTTGTGGGAGAGTACACGAGGGCGATGGATCTGAATGTCAATATCTGTATCAAGAAGAAGCTGACCAATGTCAGAGCTTCAGGTTCGGATGAAAAGGCCGTGCTTCCTCCTCCTATGCAGTTTACCCTCGAAGAGATGTTGGAGTATATCCAGAATGACGAACTTGTGGAGGTTACCCCTAAGCACTTGAGAATCAGAAAGATTATTCTTGATGAGATCGAGCGTAAGAGGCACAGGCAACAGGAAGATTAACTTGTAATACCGAATTTATTTTGTATATTTGCGCCCCCTATGGATTATAAGATTCATATAAGTGGCCTCAAGCCGGGAAGATATGACTATGAGTTTCCTGTCGGTAAGGAATTGTTCCTTGAGTATGGAAATGCGTACATATTCGACGCTGATCTTGTGGCTTATGTGGCAATGGAGAAGGGTGGAGGTTGGATGAATGTCAGCTGCCATACGAAAGGGACGGTTACTGTTGAGTGCGACCGTTGTCTGGAGGATCTTGTAATCCCTATGGATTTTACGGCTGATTTGGCCGTGAAAAGTGCGAAAATAGGAGAGCGTGAGGAGGCGGATGACGAATTGATGATCATCGATCCGTCTGATGGAGAGGTTGACCTTAAGCAGTTTATATATGATTATATCTGCCTTAACCTGCCTCTGAAAAAAGTGCATGAGGAGGGTGGCTGCAACCCTGAAGTGCTCAAAAAACTGAATGAAATGAGAGCGGACGAGGAGGCTCCGAAAGATACGGATACTTACACCCCTTTCGGCGGACTTGCCGCAATGCTCAAAAACAAGGATATAAACAATTAAAAATATTTTAAAATGGCACATCCTAAACATAAGCTTTCAAAGCAGAGAAGAGACAAGAGAAGAACTCATGACAAGGCTGAGGTTCCTACACTCGCTACATGTTCTAATTGCGGTGCTACAGTTCAGTATCATCACGTATGCCCTGAGTGCGGGTACTATCGTGGTCGTCTTGTAATCGCTAAAGAGGAAGCAAAATAATCTGATATGGGTAAAATAAGAGCTGCCATCACTGGTATCGAGGCGTACATTCCTGAGTATGTCCTTACCAATGATGAAATTTCGACAATGGTCGACACGAACGACGAATGGATTATGTCCAGAGTCGGCATAAAAGAGAGACATATCCTCAAGGAAGACGGACTTGGTACCTCGTATATGGGAGCCATTGCAGTCAACAAGTTGCTCGAATCTACTCATACTAATCCGGACGAGGTGCAGATGTTGATCTGCCATACTGTTACTCCGGATATGCAGTTCCCTGCAACGGCCAATATCATCTCCGATAAGTGCGGTATTCTGAACGCTTGGGGATTTGATACCAACGCCGGTTGCAGCGGTTTCTTGTTCACTTTTGAGACTGTCCGCAGATTCATCGAGTCAGGCGAATACAAAAAGATCGTATTGGTTTGCGGAGAGAGAATGAGCGGCATTGTCAACTATCAGGATCGCACGACCTGCCCGTTGTTCGGTGACGGCGCTGTGGCTATGTTGATTGAGCCTACGGAAGAGGAGGGAATCGGATTTATGGATTCTATCCTTCACGTTGACGGAGTCGGTAGAAAATACCTCTATCAGACAGCCGGCGGTTCTCTTTATCCTGCAACGGAAGAGACTGTCAAAAACAGACTTCACTACATCCATCAGGATGGCCAGCCTGTGTTCAAATATGCGGTTTCCGGAATGGCTGACGTTTCAGAAGAGATGATGAAAAAGCACAACCTTACTTCAGATGATATCGCTTACCTTGTTCCGCATCAGGCTAACCTTAGGATTATTGCGGCTACAGCAAGGAGAATGGGTCTTAGTGAGGATAAAGTGCTTATAAACATTGAAAAATACGGCAATACCGCAGGTACATCGATTCCTTTGGTATTGTGGGATTTCAAGAACAAATTCAAGAAAGGAGACACATTGGTGTTCTCGGCTTTCGGAGCAGGCTTCACTTGGGGATCGATCCTCTATAAGTGGGCTTACTAAGTGATATTCGGCCCCATAGTTCAACGGATAGAACGAAAGTTTCCTAAACTTTAAATCTGGGTTCGATTCCCAGTGGGACTACTTTTAGAGGTCGACTAAAAAGGTCGATCTCTTTTTATTCCAATTCATTGTTTTTTGTAGGAATGCTTTTATCTTTGTCTGCGAAAGTTCTGCTTAAATCCGAAATTTGCGTTGTCTGATGGCAATTAGCGTCGGTGAGGGCGGGACTTTTGATTTTCCACATTGTTACGGTCGCCAATTCTTTTCTGTTGACACGTTTTTCTTCGATGAGTATAGTTGTTCCATTGTGATAAGCTTTTGAATAACGGATGTTTGTGCCATTTCGTTTTCCTATATCTATCTTAATAGAGTCATAATTTGCGACTATATCAGCTATTAAGTAAAAGTCATGGTCAACAATAGGTATTTGTCCTCTGTTTACTTCACTTCTCCCACCATGATGGTTAAGTGTGTGGCGAATAGCGTTGTTATCAATCACATGTTTGTATTCGCTCGTAATATCAACCCCCATTTTAGATAAATCGTTTTTAAGGCGGCCTGTTACAGGCGAGATAATCATTTTTGTAAAACAATGTGAGGATTGCTTAGATTGCTTAATTAGTTCTGATAAGGAACCTCGGAAATATTCGAACAAACACATTTCTTATGTCGTGTTATCTATCATGTCTATTCCCATTTATCAACTTATGCTATGTTGTCGGAATGCTCTGTTTTTATTCGCATGTCATTCATTGAAGCCGCGGGTGAAACCTTCAGAGAAGCCATCGAGATTCTGGATCAGTTCGATAATGAACCATAGGGAGATAGCGACCGCGAAAAAGAGGGCGATTTCCTTTTTGTTTTCCTTGATGTAACTGATTACTTTAGATAAGATTTGTGAAGCTTTGTTTCTGATTTCTTTATTCATGATATTGATCTTTTTTCCAAATCTACTCAGCTCCTGACCCACGGCATTGCACGGAGATAAATTTTTTGAGTTGATTTATGGAATATTGATAATCGTGAGATTGTATCTTTGCGCCTACGGCATATATACGCTGCGTCTCGGCAGAATAATGGTCGGAACTGTTTTTCTGCCCTCGACTTGCGGTATATTCGCAAGATTGAACGGATGATTATGAAAATAAGAAATATAGGAATCTACGGAAGAAGGAATGTCGGCAAGAGCTCCCTTATTAATATAATCGCAGGCCAGCAGGTCGCTATAGTAGACTCATTGGCGGGAACTACTACTGACCCGGTTCGCAAAAGGATGGAAATCTATGGGGTCGGTCCGTGTAATCTTATTGATACTGCCGGAGTTGATGATTATGGAACTCTTGGGGAAAAGAGGGTAGGTAAGAGCTTGGCGAGTGCTGACGAGGTTGATCTTGCTTTGATTGTTTTCAAATGGAACTGCTTTGGAGAAGAAGAGGAGAAGATAGCTTCATTGATGGAGACAAAGGGTGTTCCCTTTATCCTTATTCACAATTTCGCAGACTATGAGAATATTGAATCTGCTCTTGCGGAAAAACTGAAAAACAGGTACAAAACAGATGTCATTGATTTTTCGTGCAAACCTTCCGCAATTTTACCGGCGGGTTCAAATGTATCCGATATCATTGATGCGATAGTCAGGAAATTCTCGAAAGAAACGGACAGGTTCGGCAATAGGACGATTCTTCAAGGTATTGTGAACCAGGGAGATAAAATTGTCTTTGTCTGCCCGGTGGATTCAGAGGCCCCTTCCGGAAGACTGATTCTTCCGCAGGTAATGGCAATAAGGGATGTGTTGGACAATCATGGAACAGCTATTACAGTCCAACCCCAAGAACTTGCCCGGACCCTTCAATCGGTCAGCGATATCAAGATGGTGATAACAGACAGTCAGGTCTTTGGCGATGTTGCGAACGTCGTTCCCGAGGATATTCCTTTAGGAAGTTTCAGTATCTTGCTTGCACGTTCAAAAGGGCCATTCGAATCGTATCTGAATGGATTGCGACAGATAGATAACCTTTGTGAAGGTATCTTTATTGCCGAATAAACGTAAAATACGAATGGCCTGTTTGTCTAGCGCTTCCATAGAACGCAGCAATGGGGTTTTCTTGTCTAATGCTTCGCCGCCGTAAGAACAGAAGGCGGTAGGAATGTATAAAATGCCATCCCGTACGAAAGCATAGGAGGTTGGATCCCAAGCGGTATAACCGCGTGCTTCAAACGTGGAACGCAGTCCGCCGGACGGAAAACTGGAAGCATCCGGTTCCCCTT